>NZ_KV793240.1:0-86795 GCF_001808405.1 Trueperella sp. HMSC08B05
AAGAAGCGGAACTAAACCCAGGACGCTTCACCAATAGACAGATGCTGATCTACCAGAGCCCAGAGAACACTGTACGTATCGAGGTCCGACTTGAGGGTGAGACGGTTTGGCTTACGCAGCAGCAGATGGCGGAGCTTTTTCAAAGTTCAAGGTCTAACATTGTCGAGCACATTGGAAACATCTACGCAGAGGGTGAACTTGATGAAGAGGCAACCTGTCGGGATTTCCGACAGGTTCGCCGTGAGGGTAGCCGCAACGTGGCGAGGACGCTGCCTCACTACAACCTAGACATGATTATTTCCCTGGGATATCGGGTTAAATCCAAGACTGCTACGCAATTTAGACGTTGGGCAACCGAGAGACTGAAAGAGTACCTCATCAAGGGCTTCACCCTAGATGACGAGCGACTTAAGAACCTTGGTGGTGGATCGTATTGGTACGAGCTTCTCGAGCGGATCCGCGATATCCGTTCGTCGGAGAAAGTGATGTACCGACAAGTGCTGGATCTATACGCAACTAGTGTTGACTATGACCCGAAGAGCGCAGAATCGGTCGCTTTTTCAAGATGGTTCAGAACAAGTTGCATTACGCTACCCACGGACACACAGCGGCGGAAATCATTTATAGCCGAGCCGATGCTTCCAAACCTTTCATGGGCTTAACGACTTTCAAGGGCAATCAGCCTACTCTTGCAGAGACCAAAGTGGCCAAGAACTATTTGACGGAAGACGAATTAAAGGTGCTAAATCGTCTAGTTTCTGGTTACTTCGATTTTGCTGAAGTGCAGGCTATGAATCACCATCCTATGTACATGAGCGACTACGTCGAGCATCTTGACAATATCCTGGCAGCAACTGGGCAACAGCAGCTTCAAGGGGCAGGAACAGTCAGCCACCAGAAAGCGATTTACAAGGCAACTGCTGAATACCGTAAATATCAGGTACAGACACCTTCACAGGTCGAGAAGGACTATCTGGAAACCATTAAAGGGCTTGAATCAAGAGCCAAAAAGGCCGATCATGACATTCCTGATTCCGACGGATAAGCCGAATTCAAGAAGACGTGAAGACAGCTAACCAGTTGACATCGTCCGCACCCCCTAGTGTCGAACTAGCTGGCGGAAGGCAAGAATCGCCCCCGCTAGCCAAAACGTGCTTCGGAATCCGAAAGAAGAGAATTACCCGTGATGGGGTAATGAGGCCCACAAAACTTGCCGAACTAATCTTGAAAACAAAAACCTCCTACTCGGCGGAAGGTTCTCGTTTGCACGTAACAGTTATCAAATCCGACGTCTTTTTCTCTCAGTTTCGTTCGCGGCACTTGTGCCCGCACCGCAGATCCCCATTCACGACATCGTTGCGCGGGCGCGAAACTTCGAACTCTGGAGCACCACTTTTCGCACTCTGGCACTTGCGCTGTCATACTCTGGATTTACACTGTAGAAACGGAGTTACACTGTGCCGCCCAATGCGGCGGCGCACTCGAATTCATCCTCTCACTCAGAGACAATGTGATACTTCGTATCACGGTGACCCCAACCGCCATACTGGCCCACGCTGCCGGCCTCCTTGAGCTTGTTGAGCGCGTATCGCAAACGCCCGGTATTCAACCCGGTGCGAGCGCGTAGCTCCTGGAACGAGAGCGGCCCACTGGCGGCGAGAACTTCGAGCACGGCTTCCCCGTTTTTCGTCACGAAAGCGGTCAGCACGGGAACGGAAACGGGCCTTTCCGGACGATCCTGCTCCGCTTCCACATCCAAGATCGTCGGCGCGGGCATCGTCGTCGGCAGCTCGGCATATGCGACGGGGGTGCCGTAGAGAATGGCGGTGAAACGCACGCCGTTATCGGCGAAAGTGGCGGCCGGGAGGCCGGCCAAACCGAGCTGACGGTACACCTCGGACACGCCTCCACCCTCACCTTCGATCACGCTCGCACCGGAATCGGTTCGGAGGCGCTTTGCCATGTCGTACAGGCGGGGGTTCACGGCGTTCTTGGCGAGCGATGCGCTCGCGAGCTGCTCCTTCGAGATGCCTCGCAACCCGCCAGGATTGGTGACGATCAGGTGATCGCCCACGATGCGCACCTCCACCCACTGGCCTTCCGAGTTCGGGGAAAGATCGCGGTGGACCAGCGCGTTCGCGATGATCTCGCGAACTGCGACGAGCGGGAAGAGCGGCTCTTCGACCATGTTGCCGTCGTCGAGGTAACGGTTGTGGCGCGGCGCATTTTCCTCCACCCATCGCAGGGCAGAATTGAGGAGGTCGGGAAGTGGGCCGTCGAAGTCCTGCCGGCTGCGCGTGCGGACGCTGCCCGAGCGGTCGCGCGGCAGTTGCACCGAGGCTGTCACCCGAAGCTGCGGGGCCTTTGCCTGCGGGTAGCGTCCGAGCGAGTACAGGCCGGCGAGCGTAACTTCGCCGCCCGGAGCGAGCACGTTTGTCAGTTCCAGGAGTTCGGCGTCGTCCGTTACCTGGGCGAGGCGCCTGCTCGTCTTGCGAGCATTTGCGCAGAAATCAGCCGCCGCGTTCGGATCGAGATCGTCGATCGACGTGCTGGACACAGCGGCAGAATCGAAGCGGTAGAGCTCGGACTGCCCCAGCTTTTGGATCTCGATAAGTGCACGGTCGGCGTCGTTCATCACGTAGTCGCCGTCCGACTGGCGCAGGTAGGCGCGGCCGCGATGCAAGGCGGGGCGCTGCGACAGCGGCAACGGAGTCACCTCGACAACGAGGACCTCCCTCCCCTCCCAGGTCAGAACCGTCGGCAAAAGCTGCGGGGCCGGGGTGACGGACGAGCGGGTTTGATCCACGACTCGCGCCGCCAGCTCGTGTGCGTTATCCACGCCGACGACGGCGAAGTTGTCGCGCTCGTCAACACCGAGGATGACCGCGCCGCCACCCGGCATGTTCGCGAATGCGCACATGGTTTCAGGCAGGTTGCACGGGAGCTTCGAGGCGCGCTTGACCTCGACATCAGTCGCATCGCGCTTGATCTGACGAAACTCTTCAAGAGTGCGAAGGAGCCGCTCTGTCGTCCATTTCATACTCTACAGTATGAATAGTTTCACTCTAGAGCGCAACTGTTGCGCAGGCGAATATCACTCTGGCGGCGCGGAGTCGCACTCTGGAAGCAGCGTTACACTCTGCCGCCGACACCCTACTCACAACACCTTTCCGACATCCGCGCTAGCAATTTGCCGTCGCCAAAGTCAGAAGAGCATCGCAGGTGCAGCGGACGCCGCGGAACCGCGCTACTCCTGGAAGGTCTCCACCGGAACACAGTCCTCCACCGGCTCCATCGCGGCGACCAGCTGTTCCTCGGTGGGGGCGGCCACCAGGTCGGTGTAACCCTCGCCGAGCACCACGTCCACGATCTGGCTGGTGATGTTCGGGTCGATGTGCACGAGGGCGTCGGGGAAGTAGGCGCGCAGCGTGTAGGCGCTGGTCACGCCGTCCGGGCTGGCGTAGAGCCGCACGGGTTCGGTGAATTCCTCGCCACCCCAGTTCGCGGTCTCGGACACGACCACCCCGGCCGCAGACAGCGACGTCGCCACCGTTCCCGCCAGACCCGTGCGGGTGGTGGCGTTGTAGACGCTGACGGTGATGGTGGTGGGATCGACGTGCTGCGCGCCGTCAATCGGGCACACCACGGAGTTCGTGTCCGGTGCCTTGGAAAACTCCCTGTCGAAGGGTATGGGCAGCAGTCCCGACCACGTGAGCGTCCCCAGCACGAGCAACACCGCCATGACGGCGATGATCGAACCGAAGATGACGGTCTGGCGTTGCTGCGTGCGCTTGCGGTACTCGGCGCGGGCGTTGAAACTCACCCGTCCAATCTAGCGGATTTACGCCGGGTTGCGCAGGAATCTTGCGGTACTGGGGGATGACGTTCACGACGCCGACGATGCCCCCCCTGCCCGCCGCACGCGGAGGTGGGCAGGGTGCTGGCAACTTGGCGGGCGCCGGCGGGCCGGCCGGCGCCCGCCCCGCATTCCCCGGTGTCCGATTAAAAAACTTGGACGATTTCGGGGTCATAGGCCCATATAGCGAAGATGACCCCGAAATCGTCCAGTAAATTGAAATCGGCCAGCGCCAACATTAACAGGAGCCAGCGCCGCGCCCGCTCCTAGTGCTCCCGCGTCAGGGCACCCGGCTCGAGCTCCGCACCGGCAGGCGCGGAGGCCGGGGTGGCGGGCTCGATCGTCGTGCCACGCCAACGCGACAGGGCCCGCATCGCGTGGTAGATGATGATCGCGGCGAACGAGCCGAGCGCGATACCCTCGAAGGTCATCTCACCCCAGTGCCAGGTGTAGTTCGCGATCGCGATCACCATGGCCACGGCGGCCGTGTTGAGGTTAACGGGGTCGGAGAAGTCCACGCGATTCTGCACCCAGATGCGCACGCCCAGCATGCCGATCATGCCGTACAACACGGTGGCCGCGCCGCCGAGCACCCCCGGCGGGATGGTGGCGATCAGCTGGCCGAACTTCGGCAGCATTGACAGCCCGAGCGCAATAAACGCCGCGATCACGTAGGCCACGGTTGAGTACACGCGGGTCGCGGCCATCACGCCGATGTTCTCCGCGTACGTCGTGGTACCGGAACCGCCGCCCGAGCCGGCGAGCATGGTTGAGACACCGTCGGCGAAAAGCGCGCGGCCGGTCACGTCGTCAAGGTCCTGGCCGGTCATCGCGGACACGGACTTCACGTGCCCCACGTTCTCCGCGATGAGCACAAGCACCACGGGCACGAACAGGCCAAGCAGCGTCACGTCGAAGTCGGGGGCGCGGAACTGCGGCACGCCCACCCAGCCGGCGGACGAGATCGCATCGAAGCTAACCTCGCCGCGCACCACCGCCGTGATGTAACCAACCACCACGCCGATCAGGATCGACAGGCGCCCGATGATCCCCTTAAACAGCACCGTGACCAGCAGGATCGTCACAATCGTCACCACCGCGGTGACCGGCGCCTGCTGCACATTCCCCCACGCCGCCGGCGCCAGGTTAAACCCGATAAGCGACACGATCGCGCCCGTCACGATCGGCGGCATGAGCTTGTCAATCCACCGCGCGCCCGCAAAGTGCACAACGACGCCGACCAGCGCCAGCGCCGCACCCGCCGCGATCACCCCGCCCTGAGCGAGCGACGCCTTCGCCGCGTCGACCGAACCGCCCCCGCCGGCAACGTAGCCGGTCACCGCACCGATCGGCGCAATCAGCGCGAACGACGACCCGAGGTAGGACGGCAACCTCCCCGCCGTCATCAGCAGGAACAAGATCGTGCCCACGCCCGTGAAGAACAGGGTGGTTGCCGGGTCGAACCCCGTGAGCAGGGGCACTAAAAAGGTGGCCCCAAACATGGCCACCACGTGTTGCGCGCCGATGCCGAACGTAATCGGCCACGACAGTCTTTCGTTCGGAAGAACAACCTCCCCCGGCGCGATAGAATGCCCATCGCCATGGAGCTTCCAAGTAAAACCAGCCATACGAGCCTCCAGTGAGTAGACGTCAAGGTGCACGCGAACCCCGTTCACGACCCTGCACGATCGTACTCACCACCACCCCGCACGCGAAATCGTCTCACCATCCGACAAGACGCCCGACCAAACCTCGGACTCGCGGCCCGGCTTCGCCTGCGCTGGCGGTCGCGCCCGCTTCACGGCGACGCCGCCTGGCTCCCCCCCCATCCGCGATGGCACTCTGACAGGTGCGCTAGTGGTGTGCCGTCGCCGATGTCAGAAAAGCGTCGCAAACGCGGGTAAGGGCCACAAGCTCAGCCCTGGCCCTCCTGCCAGTTGTGCATCCGCTTCCAGGTGTCGATCTCGGTTTGCCGCTGGCGCACGAGCTCCGCCGCATACGCGCTGGTCAGAATGCGCGTGAGGCCCGACACCACGGTGCCGCCGCCCAGCAGCGCACGTATCCGCCACGACATTCCCCGCTCCGACCTGCCAAACGCCGAGGCCAGCATTGCCCCGCCGATAGCAGCCTGCGCGGCCGACATCAGCGCCACCGCCCACGGCCGCTCCAAGTACACCTTGCGGTAGGCGCCCGCCACAGTCGGCTCCACGAAGCCCTCGCCGGCGAGCTCAAACGCCAGCCGGTCCTCAAACGCCGCCCCCGCGCTACTGGGCTCGAAGAGTCGCGAGTTCGGGATGTCGGCCAGCTCGCCGTCGCCCTCCAGCACGTCGGCCACCTCGCTGGGCAACCCGAGCGCATCCACCAGCGCCCGCGGGCCGTCCTCACTGCACAGCGCCTCGCGGATGTCGCCAAACCGGGCCGCAATCACGTCGGCCACCATCTTGCGCGCCACCGCGCCCGCCCCCGTCTCATCGACCACGAACTCGTATTCCTCGGACCCCTGCTCGATCCAGGGGAACACGGGCAGCTCCCCGCTCCAATCCCAGGTTAGATACGAGTTGTCCCGCCGCACGTACAGCGTGGGGCTCTCCTCCGCGTTCCCCGCCGACACCGTGATCTGGAACGACGGCCGCGGGAAAAGCCGCCGCACCGAATCCATGCTCGACTTGGCCACCAGCACCAGGGTCTCCCCCAGCTTGGACACAGCCACCGCCTCGTCCTCCACCTTGACGATGCTGGGCACCTCGGACAGCGGCAGGTCCACGATCACCAGCATGGCGCCCTCGCGGTCAAATGCCGCGTCGTGGATATCGGCGTCGCTAACCGGCTCCTCCTCGGAGTCGTCAAACAGCACCTCATGCGAGATGTCCACCGCGCCCAGGTCAATCGGGCCGTGGGCAACCGTGCCGTCGAGCTCCCCCTCCACCTTGCGCAGCCGCTCCGACAGCTCCTCCACCAGGTCATTCACCGAGCGCCCGCGGAACACCGTGCCCGTGTCATCCAGCGTGGCAACCCGACGACGCCGGCCGCCCACCGCCACCTCAAACGTGTAGCCGCCCGAACCGTCCGGACGCCCGCGCCCAAGGATGCGTTCATCGGCGAAGAACGCCTCGATGTCGCCATCAGTCACCAGCGTCTGATCGAGCCGATGGATGTGCCCGTGAACTGTTCGCCAAGATGCCATGTCGCCTCCTTTGCCGTCCGGCCTGCCGTCACCTTCCAGCCTATCGCAGGCCTCCGACACATTTTTAGCCCTGCACGTCTTTTCGGTCGGAATCAATTTGGTAGAGCGCAATCCCGGTGGCCACCGCCGCGTTCAGCGACTCCGTGGCCGAATCAATCGGGATCGACACGACGACGTCGCACGTCTCACGCACGAGCCGCGACAGCCCCGCGCCCTCAGACCCCGTCACGAGCACAACCGGAACGTCCGCCATGTCCGCGCCCGCGACGTCGACCTCGCCGTCGCCCGCCAACCCCAGCACGAAGTAGCCCTGCTCCTTGAGCCAGGACAGCGCCCGCACCAGGTTCGTCTCCCGCGCCACCGGCAACCGCGCCGCCGCACCCGCCGACACCTTCCACACCGTGGCATTCACCGACGCCGAGCGCCGCTCGGGAATAAGCACGCCGTCGGCCCGGAACGCCGCCGCCGAACGCATGACCGCACCCAGGTTGTGCGGGTCCGTCACCGAGTCCAGCGCCACGATGAGTCCCGTCCGCCCCGAGCGTTGCCCGAGCTCCACCAGCCGCTCCACGTCCACGTACTCATACGGCGGCACCTCGATCGCCACGCCCTGGTGGACCGCGCCACCCGTCATCATGTCGAGCTCCGTGCGCGTGACCTCCACGATCGCCGTGCCGGCGTCCATCGCGGCGCGGGCGACCTCAGCCACCCGCTCGTCGTGAGACATCGCCCCCACGAGGAACACGCGCTCGTACGGGATGCCGGACTGCACGGCCTCGTAAACCGGGTTGCGGCCCGCCACCAGCTCATACCCCTCCGGCTGGCGCAGATGCCCGCGCAGCTTCGGGCCCTCGGCGCGCTTGGCCGCGGCCTCGCGCTCCTGCTTCTTCTTATACGCCGGGTGGTAGGTGCGGTCCTCCGCCTTCGGGGTGGGGCCCTTGCCCTCGAGCCGCTTGCGGGAGTGCCCGCCCGTGCCCTTGCTCGAGCCCTTCTTCGCGTTCTTGCGCACCGCCCCCGGGCGCCCGCGGTGAGCGTTAGCCAAGGTCACCACCGACCTTCCAGCGCACGCCCTCCGCCGAATCCTCCACCGTGATGCCGGCGACCGTCAGCGAATCGCGCAGCGCGTCCGCCCGCGCCCAATCCTTGTTTGCCCGCGCCTCCGCGCGCTCCTCGAGCACCCGGTTGACCAGCGCGTCCAGCGCGTCATGCATCGACGACGACGCATCCGCATGCCGCCACGGCTCCGCCATCGGATCCAGGCCCAGCACGTCGAGCATCGCCCGCACCAGCACCTGCTCCGCGCGCGCCTCCACGTGATCATTGTTCGCCAGGGCGCTGTTGCCGGCCGTCACGTGCTCGTGAATCTGGGCCAGGGCGGCCGAGACGTTGAGGTCGTCGTCCATCGCCTCCGCAAAATCCTCCGGGAAATCATCGTGGCCGAGCGCCGCGATCTCCTCCGCCGGCACCTCGCCCACCGTGTCCACCGACCGCTGCACGAACCCAGTCAGGCGCTCCCAAATCGCGCCCGCCTCGGTGAGTGTGGACTCCGAATACGCCACAGTGGAACGGTAGTGGACCGTGCCCAGCGCCAGGCGCACCACCACCGCCGGGTGCTCCTTCACGATGTTCTCCACCGTGAGCGAGTTCCCCAACGACTTACTCATCTTCTCGCCCTCGATCGTCACCCAGGCGTTGTGCATCCAGTACTGCGCAAAATCCCGACCCGCGCCATGCGACTGCGCCTGCTCGTTCTCATGATGCGGGAAACGCAGGTCAATGCCGCCGGCGTGAATGTCGAACTCCGCGCCCAGGTAGCGTCCCGCCATCGCCGAGCACTCCAGGTGCCAGCCCGGCCGGCCGCGCCCCCAGGGTGTCTCCCACGACGCCGTCTCCGGCTCGTTTACCTTCGCCGCCTTCCACAGCGCGAAATCGTGCGGGCCGCGCTTGTCGGTAGCCGCCTCCTCGTCGTCGTGAAGATCGTCCACCGACTGATTCGTCAACGAGCCGTAATCCGGCAAGGACGTCACATCAAAGTACACGTTGCCCGGGTTGCCCACGTATGCATGCCCGCGCTCGATCAGCGTGGCGATCAGGTCAATCATCTCGGGCACGTGGCCCGTGGCGCGCGGCTCATACGTGGGATCCAGCACGCCCAGGTCCCGATACGCCTTGGAAAACTCCTTCTCAAAACGGTAGGCCCACTCCCACCACGGCCGGCCCGCCTCCGCGGACTTCGCCAAAATCTTGTCATCGATATCGGTCACGTTGCGCACCATCGTCACGTCATACCCGCAACGCCGCAGCCACCGCACCAACACATCAAAGGCCAGAGCGGAGCGCATGTGGCCAATATGCGGCGACCCCTGCACGGTCGCCCCGCACAAATAGATGCCCACCTTGCCCGGCTCGATCGGGGTGAACTCGCGCAATGACTTCGTTTTCGAATCAAAAATCTTCACCCCTCCAGACTACCGTCTCCCACCGACACTCGCCCATTTCATCCCCAGCCCTTCGGGCCGCCGACCACACGACGGTGCCCGGGCATCGTCACGCGATGGGTGCAGCTGGCCGGGTGGGCGGCCGTCGTCGGGAAAGCCGGGCGGCACGCGCTGGGCATCGGGCGTGAGAGGCGCGGACGGCGTCGTCGACCTATTTACCAGACAGTAACGAAAACGACGTATGTTAAGACTATGAACCACAACGCGGCGGGCGGCGCAGCCCCAACAACCAAAACACTGACCAAGGACGTCTGGGCCTGGGGGCTGTGGGACTGGGGGTCGGCCGCGTTCAACGCCGTGGTCACCACCTTCGTCTTCACCGTCTACCTCGCCAACGCCGACCTCTTCGGGCCCGACGCCAACCGCCTCCTCGGCTTCGCCCTCGCCATCGCCGGCATCCTCGTAGCGATCGTCGCCCCCGCACTCGGCCAAGCCGTGGACCGCAGCGGCAAACGCGCCACCGTCCTCCGCGTCACCACCACCGCCACCGCACTCATTATCGCCTGCCTCTACTTCGTTATCCCCGGCCAATCCGGGCTATGGCTCGGCCTATTCCTCGTGGCCGCCGGCAACATCCTGTTCGAAACCGGATCCGTCATCTACAACGCCATCATCTCCGACCTCGCAGAACCCCACAATGTCGGGCGCATCTCCGGCTTCGGGTGGGGCCTGGGGTACCTTGGCGGGATCGTCCTGCTACTGATCCTGTTCGTCGGCTTCATCAGCCCCGAGGTTGGCTGGTTCGGCGTCACCAGCAAAGACGGGCTCAACATCCGGGTGGCGATGCTCCTCTCCGCCGCCTGGCTCCTCCTCTTCTCCCTCCCCCTATTCTTCACCCTGTCCAACAAGCCCGCCCGCACAGGCGAACCTCGGCTCGGCGTCATCGACTCCTACCGGCAACTCTTCCACTCCATCGCCGAACTGTGGCGCTCCGACCGGCAGGTAGTGTGGTTCCTCCTGTCCTCCGCCATCTACCGCGACGGCCTCGCCGGCGTCTTCTCCTTCGGCGCCGTGCTCGCCAGCGCCGCGTTCGGCTTCAGCGCCGACGAAGTGATCGTGTTCGGCGTGGCCACCAACGTGGTAGCCGGCATCGCCACCATCGCCTTCGGCTGGCTTGACGACAAACTCGGCGCCCGCGCCGTCATCATCATCTCCCTGACCTCCATGGTCGCCATGGGACTGTGCGTGTTCTTCTTCCACGCCGGGGTGGGGCCGCTCTCACCGAAACAGGTCTACTGGATCTTCGGGCTCGTGCTGTGCATCTTCGTGGGGCCCATCCAGTCCGCCTCCCGCACCTACCTGGCCCGCATTGCCCCGGCCGGCGAGGAAGCAGAGATCTTCGGCCTGTACGCCACCACCGGCCGCGCCGTCTCCGCGCTGGCGCCCTTCATGTACTCCACCGCGATCACCGTGGGCGCCGGGTTGCTCGGCATCGGCGTGGACGAGGCCGCCTACTTCGGCATCCTCGGCATCACGATCGTGCTAGTCATGGGCCTGGTGGCGTTCCTGCCAGTCAAGGCACAGCCGAAGGTTAAGGCGGAGGCTTAGTTCCCGCCCCTGTAGCCAACTAGTGAATCTGAGAGCTCTCATCGCCAAAACCGGCCTTCCCGGCCTCAAACTCATCTGTTCGCTACGGCTTCACCACTGCCTACCCCGGCTCCCAGCTGCCCGCCACCAGTGGGCCGTCTAGACCCTGCTCACCAGCGCCGTGGCGATCGCCGCCAGCCCCTCGCCGCGCCCGGTGAAGCCCATCCGGTCGGACGTCGTGGCCGACACCGCCACCGGCACCCCCACCACCGCGCTCATCGCGGCCTCCGCCTCGGCCTTCCGCGGCGCGAACCTCGGCCGCTGCCCGATGATCTGCACCGAGATGTTCTCCACCTGCCAGCCCGCCTCGCGCACCAGCCGCACCGACTCCGCCAGCAGAGCCTCGCCCGACGCCCCCGCCCACTCCGGGCGGTCCGTCCCAAACACGGTCCCCAGCTCGCCAACTCCGCTCGCCATCAAGATCGCATCACAGGCTGCGTGCGCCGCGACGTCCGCGTCCGAGTGCCCCTCCAGCCCCCGCTCACCGTCCCAGCGCAGGCACGCCAAAAACAGCGGTCGCTCCTCCTCGGTAAACCGGTGGGCATCAAAGGCCGTGGCCACGCGCATGTTAGCGCCCCCTCTTCTCCAGCAACATCTCCGCCACCGCCAAATCCCAGGCCGTCGTCACCTTCATTGCCTCCGGCGAGCCCTCCACGAGCACCACCTCGTGCCCCATGGCCTCCACCAGCGCCGCGTCGTCCGGCGCCGCGCTCAGCTCGTCCGCCCCGCGCTCCCGCCCGGCCCGGTGCGCCTCCCGCACCAGCTCCGTGCGAAAACCCTGCGGCGTCTGCATCGCCCGCAACCGCGAGCGCTCAAGGGTCGCCACCACCGGCTCGACGACGACGCCGCTCCCAGCCGCGTCCCCACCTCCGGCCGCCTCCGGCCCGACCACGCCAGCCCGCCGGTCCCCGACCTCCTTGATCGTGTCAGTCACCGGCAGCGCCGGCACCACGGCGTCATACCCCGCCTCCAACGCGACGCGCACACGGTCAATGACAGCCACGGGCGTCAGCGCCCGTGCGGCGTCGTGAATAAGCACAAAATCGCTGGTCACGGCCGCGAGCCCGTTCGCCACGGACCCCTGCCGCGTCACCCCGCCGACCACCAGCCGCGCGCTCACCCCGCCCGCGGCGAGCGCCTTGTCAAACTCCTCGCGCACCGCATTGCCGGCCGGGATGGTGACAACGACGTCGTCCACGCCCGCCGCGTTCATCCCGCGGATCGCGTGCACCAACAACGGCACGCCGCCAAGCGGCACCAACGCCTTGGGCATGTTGGCGCCAAGCCGCGTGCCCGAGCCGGCGCCCGCGATGACGGCGGCGATCGACATTAGTCCGCTGACTCAGCCGACTCCGGCGTGGCAGCCGTGGCCGCCGACTCCGCGTCGATCCCCATCACTTCATCAAGCAAAACTTCGGCCTCTTCATCCGAGATGTCGCGGGCAAGCGCCACCTCAGACCCCAGGATCGCGCGGGCCTGCGCCAGCATGCGTTTCTCCCCCGCCGACAGGCCACGGTCCACATTCCGACGCGACAAATCGCGCACGACCTCAGCCACCTTGTTCACGTCACCCGACGTCAGCTTCTCACCATTGGCCTTGTACCGGCGCGACCAGTTCGCAGGCTCCTCCACGTCCGTCTCACGCAACACATCAAACACGCGTTCCAGCTGCGCCTCATTCGACACATCGCGCACGCCCACCTGCTCCAGCGCCTCCTGCGGAACCTGAATGATCAGATCGCCCTGAAGGATCCGCAGCGTCAGATACGTGCGGGTCTCACCACGCATCGTCTTCTCTGAGATTTCCTCAATGTAAGCCGCACCGTGGTGCGGGTAAACGACGGTTTCGCCAACTTTGAAGCTCACTGGGGGATCACTCTTCTCTCAATCGATGTCCCCCTATTCTACCATTGCACTTTGCCCGCTCGAGCCCCCAAAGTTTCGCCGAAAAGAAAACTACTGCGCCTCCGGGTTCGACACCAGCTTGTAGCCCAAACCCCGCACCGTCACCAGCGCCTGCGGCCTGGCCGGCTCCACCTCAATCTTCGAGCGGATGCGCTTAACGTGAACGTCCAACGTCTTCGAATCGCCAATGTAGGCCATGCCCCAGACCCGGTCGAGGATCTGCCCGCGGGTCAGCACCCGATCCGGGTTCTCCATGAACAGCTCCAGCAACTCGAACTCGCGCAGCGGCATCGGGATCGGCTCCCCCGCCACACGGACCACATGCGCATCCAGGTCCATCTCGATCCGGCCCACCGTCAGCAACTCCGACGACTCCTCGCGCGCCGGCGCATCCGCCATGCGACGCAGGATTGCGTGCATGCGCGCCACCAACTCCCGGTACGAATAGGGCTTGGTCACGTAATCGTCCGCGCCGATCTCCAGGCCCACCACCTTGTCGATCTCCGCGTCCTTCGCCGTGACCATAATGATCGGCACCTGGGACTGGGCCCGGATCCGCCGGCACACCTCATTCCCCGACAGGCCCGGCAACATGAGGTCAAGCAGCACCAGGTCGATCTCCTCGGAGAACTTCTCTACCGCGGCCAGCCCGTCCGCCGCCGTCTCCACCTCAAAGCCGTCGCGTAACAGGTTAAATTCGAGCATGTCCCGATAGGTGGGCTCATCCTCCACCACAAGAATCCGCGTCATCTCGCGCCCTTCATGTCCACCACCACCTGGCCCTGCGCGCCTTCCGGCACGTAGGCCTCGGGCAGAATCATGGTGAACGTCGAACCCTGCCCCTTCTGACTCCACACCTTGACACGCCCGCCATGCTCGGCCACCACGTGCTTCACTATGGACAACCCTAGTCCGGTTCCACCCGTTTCGCGCGAGCGCGCCCGATCCCCCCGGTAAAAGCGCTCAAAAATCCGTTCACGGCTGCCCTCCGGGATGCCCTCGCCCTGGTCAATCACAGAAATGTGGACCTCCCCGGACTCCGCGCTCACCGCCACCGACACCTGCCCAAAATGGCGCGAGTACCGCACGGCGTTATCGAGAAGGTTCCGCACCGCCGTCGTGAGCAACGCCCGATCGCCATACACCTGCAGGTCCGGCGTGCCACCCGACACGAGCCGCACGTCCCGCGACTCCGCCTCCACCCGCACCCGGTCCAGGGCCTCGGCGACGACGCTGTCAACCTCCACGAACTCCGAATCCGCCAGCGCATTCGCATCCTGGAGGCGCGACAGCTGGATGATCTCCTGCACCAACTGGGACAGGCGCTCAGCCTCCTTCGTCAGCTGCGCCGAAAACCGCCGCACGTGCTCCGGTTCATCCGCCACCTTAGTCAACGTCTCCGACAGCAGCCCAATCGCCCCCACCGGGGTCTTCAACTCATGCGACACATTCGCCACGAAATCCCGCCGCGTCTCCTCCAAACGACGCTTTTCCGTGTTGTCCTCAAACAAAATCAGCACCTTGTCACCCGAAATCGGAGTGGCCAGCACCGACAGGCGCAACTCCGGCGCATCCTCATCCAAGCGCGGCAGCCGCAAATCCAACGCCGACACCTCCCCTGCCGCACGCGCCTCCGCCGCCAAATTCCGCAACTCCTTGCGCAACTGCCCATTCCCGACCAGCCCGTAAGCGTAAGTGATCGACGAAGCCCGCACCACGGCGTCGTCAACATCAATGATGATATGCGACTGCGGCAACGCCGCCAGCACCGCCATCACATCCGAATCATCCACGACAGGCGACGGAACCTCCGCATTCCCGAGGAGCCGCTGCGAAATCTCATAGGCCGCAACCGCCACCACAACCACAAGGATGCCAAGGAAAAACCCCAGCCCGAAACCGAAACCGTCTGCCATGACTCCAAGCGTAAACCATCCCACCGACACTCTTACCCCAACGCCCAAGCTTCCTCCCACCCGTCAATTCCCGTTAACCTTCGCGGTAAACTGTGTTCACCTGAACATGGTGGAATGTCCAAAGGGAGCGAAGCCGCGCCCCTCCACCCGCTCGGGTCACTCAACCGCGGCACACAAAAGGAGTACCGTTGCGCGAACAATTCCGTCAGCAGATGCAAGAACTGTCTGACACCCTCGTCTTGCAAGCAAAGGCCGCCGCGAAAGCCATGAATGGTGCCGCCGCTTCCCTCACGGACGCCAACCTCGCCCTCGCCGAGCGAGTCATCGACGCCGACCACTCCATCGACATGCTCGAGCGCAACATCGACGACATGGGCATCTCCCTGCTCGCTCGTCAGGCCCCGGTCGCCGGCGACCTGCGCACCGTCGTCTCCGCCCTGCGCCTGTCCGCCACCCTCGAGCGCATGGGCGACCTCGCCCGCCACGTCGCCTACGTCGCACGCGGCCGCTTCCCGCAGGCCGTGGTCAAGGGCGAAGTGCAACAGCTCTTCGAGAAGATGGCCACCAAGGCCGCCGAGGTGGGCAACCTCGTGGCGAAACTCGTCGAGACCCAGGACCTCTCCATCGCCGCCCAGATCATCGCCGACGACGACGTCCTCGATGACTTCCACTCCCGCACCTTCGACTACGTCCTCGACGATTCGCTCGACCTCACCCGCCAGGAGATCGTGGACATCATCCTGCTCGGCCGCTACCTTGAGCGGTTCGGCGACCACGGCGTGTCCGTGGCGCACCGCATGCGCTTCCTCGTGACCGGCATGGCGCTGGACGACGAGGAGATGGCCCAGATCGAGGAGTTCTAGGCCCGGCTGGCCAGCTGCCCGGGCTCGAGGGCCGGTTCAGCGCCGGTTCGCCCGCGTGCAGGCCCGGCTCAGCGCCCCGCCGCTGGGTCACCTCGCAAATGCTGTACTAAACCGCAAGATGCGGCACTAAATAACGGTAAAGTAGTGCCGCATCTTGCGGTTTAGTGCCGCATCTGTGGATCGGACCGCGCTCGACAGCCTCGGACACCCACCCCATCCACACGAACCCGTCGCAAAACCTGTCCACAGGCGCGCGATGTGCCGACCCTATCCACATATGGGGGTTGGGCAGCATTCGTCGTCGTCGGAAAACAATATGCTCATGGGCAAACAGGGAAAGGACACCCATGAGCACGTGCCCCCGCCTCGTCTCGCAGCCCACGCCGAACACAGACACTGGGTTGCCCTCGTGGCTCAAGAATGCAGAGGTGCGCTTCTTGCGGATCCGCCAGCAGGGCGTACGGCTCGGCGACCTTCACACCGATGATCACCGCGAGCTTGGCCGGCATGCCACCGCTCACCGTTGGCATCGGCCTTTCCCCGGCTATGTTTGCCCCAGCCCAGATCCGGAAGCCCAGGCGTACGAGCGCGAGCGGACGGCAGCCCTCCACCTCATCGACTACGTCGACCGCCGGCGCACAGACCGAGCGCGCTCCAAACACGTGGCACTGGCCGGGCAGTCCGCCGCGATGGTGCTCGGGTTACCGCTGGTCCACGGGCATCCCAGCTACGTTGTGCGGCAAGTGGGGCCCGCGAGCTCTTCAGGACGCACGGCCAACACCCGCACCTTTCGCTCTCCCGCCGAGCCGGAGACGGTGGAGCTGGCGGGAATTGTGGTGTCGTCGCCGGCGCAGGTGGTGGTTGACCTGGCGCGTTTCGCCACGGTGGAGGATGCACTGGCCTGCGCAAACTTCGTCCTCCACCGCGAGCTCGCAACCCGCGATCAAATCGAAACGATCGCAGGGCAGCTACAACGGGTCAAAGGGGTGGGGAACATTCGGCGGGTGCTACGGCTGATGGATGGAAGGATTGAGTCGGTGGGCGAATCGCTGACGCTGTTGCGCCTGGACGATTTCTCCCTCCTTCCGGTCAAGCCGCAAGTGTGGGTGCAGTTGCGGGATCGGACGTACCGGCTCGACTTCCTCGACCTCGCCCGCAAGATCGCCTACGAATTCGACGGCAGGGCGAAGATGTTCACACCTTCCATGCTCAAGGACGGCGACGTCCGCGCCGCCATCAGCCACGAAACCGACAGCGACCGCCATCTACGCGCGATCGGCATCGATCCGCTTCACTTGGTGTGGAGCGATGTGAAAACCCGGGAGGGGTTCGAGAACTGGCTCGCGGATGCCCGCGCGCGTGGCGTGAGGATCTAGCGTCGTCGCTACACCCGACCGGACACACTGCGCCTAGATGCAGGGGGGGGGGGAGAACAGAGGGCGCGGGCAAAAGGGCGGGTGGCCTGGGCCGGCTTCTGCCGTGCTCAGGCCACCCGTGCACACCAGGTTGTAGACCTGCTACTTGCCCTGGTTGGCCACGGCCTCGATGGCGGCCTTGGCGGCCTCCGGGTCGAGGTAGGTGCCGCCCTTCTTGACGGGCTTGAGAGTCTCCTCGTCGAGCTCGTAGTAGAGCGGGATGCCGGTGGGGATGTTGAGGCCGGAGATATCCTCGTCGGAGATCTCATCGAGCATCTTGACGATGGCGCGTAGCGAGTTGCCGTGGGCGGCAATCATCACGGTCTTGCCCGTCTTCAGATCGGGGACGATGGCTTCCTCCCAGTAGGGGAGCAGGCGGGCGATGACGTCCTTGAGGCACTCGGACAGCGGGATCGGTTCGCCGGCGTAGCGCGGGTCCGAATCCTGGGAGTACTCGGAACCGACCTCGATCTCCGGCGGGGCGACATCGAACGAGCGCCGCCACTCCATGAACTTCTCATCCCCGTACTCGTCGCGAATTTCCTTCTTGTTCTTGCCCTGCAGGGCGCCGTAGTGGCGCTCGTTGAGGCGCCAGTTGCGGTGGACAGGAATCCAGTGGCGGTCGGCCGCGTCGAGTGCGAGGTTCGCGGTCATGATCGCGCGGCGCAGCAGCGACGTGTGGAGGATGTCGGGCAGCACACCCGCATCGGTGAGGAGCGTGCCGGCGTGGCTCGCCTCCTTCACGCCCTTCTCCGACAGCGGCACGTCAACCCAGCCGGTGAAGAGGTTCTTTGCGTTCCATTCGCTCTCGCCGTGGCGAACGAGCACCAACTTGTACACCATATTGTTCCTTCTCTTGGAGAGGTTACGCGTTTTCGCGCATCCCTTTCATTCTATCGTTTTGCAGGCCCCTATTTGTGGGACTCCTCGCGTGGGAGCTGTTCCCATCGCACGCCCAGGTCGGTACTGGCGATAAGATTCGCGAACGCGTCCTCGGCTGCGGCCGAGATCCCGTCCGCCACGTCTTCCCCGGCGGAGACCAGATCCAGCCCCACGGCTCCCGCGTGCTCGCATTCGACGACGCCGCCCTTCACGGCCCATCCTCCACGGCCCGGCATCCCGCCATCCTGGGGAAGCCCGGCGAGCCACTCCTCGGCAGCAGCCCTCGCGTTCGTCTCCGCCCCGTCGGTCAACACCAGTCGCAGCACGGCCGGCGTGCCGTCATTGTGCGGGGGTTCTTCCCACAGCCAGCCGTAGTCAACCACGTACCGCCGCGGATCCTCCTTCTTATCCCACGCGATCGGCAGCTTGCGCGCGCCTTCCACCCGGCCTTCCCGCTCCTTCGCCCAGGGGATGGCGATTTCCTCCATGAGGTCCGCCACCGGGCACGCCGACTCGTCGCGCTCCCGTAGGTGCCGCGCCGTTTCCGCGATCCCCTCCGCCGACAGGTTCTGGCTCAACTTCGCCTTCCCGATCACCTCGGCGACCTCCAGCTCCACGCCCACCATCGCCGCGAACGCCGCGTGCACGAGTTCATAGGACGTGTGCTGCCCCACCCGCCATTCACGCTCGAAGTGCTCCACCAGCGCGGTGAGATGAGCTTGCTTCCACGCCGTGTCGTCGTGAATCGAGAGCGAGCCCCTGAGGTGGACCGTGACGTAGTTGAGCGTGGGCACGGTGGGCAGCTTAGCGCCGGGGCGCTCGGCCGGGAGGTCCAGGCCCGACACGTGTGCGCTCGGCCCCTGGACGATCAGCATCGCCTCCCCCGCGTCCCGCCACTGCGGGTTGACCCGGTTCAGGTGGAACTGGGCCACCACCTTGCTCCCGCACTCCACAATATTGAACGGCAGATACGTGGCGTTGAGGCCCCCGGCCCCAACGGACACGAGCTGCCCCACGCCGATGCTCCCGGCAAACCCGAGGGCGGCGGCGCGATCCATGGCATGTTGCTGTGCGACGTACATGCCACCACTCTACAATCTCCCTCCGACAAATTTTCCCGACGCCGTCCGGCCCGGGCACAACGCCAGGCAGGGCGCCCCGGCTGCACCCTCATGAACCTGGAACTGATCCGCCACGGCTACCCGGCCATCACGATCGCCCTCGTCGCCGACCTCATCGGCCAGGAGGGAGTCCTCATCGCTGAGCTCCTCACCCGATCTTGCCCCGGTACGTAGAGCCGGACAAACAAAAGCCCGGCAACCACGAATGGTTGCCGGGCTAGCCGAGCCGCCTGAGAGAATCGAACTCTCGACCTTCTCATTACGAGTGAGACGCTCTGCCGACTGAGCTAAGGCGGCCTGCAGTTCAATTTATCGAACTGCTCCCCCGTTTACCAAATAGCCGGACGTGATCTATGCCGCCTATTCGGCCGGGCAGGTCAGCCCGTCCTCGGGGGCCTCGCCCGTGAGCAGATACTGATCGAGCGGCTGGGAGATGCACTCGCCCGCACGGCTGTAAGCCGTGTGCCCCTCGCCTTCCCAGGTCACGAACCGTGAATTTTCCAGGTTGTCGGCGAACGCCTTGCCCCACTCGTACGGGGTGGCCGGGTCGCCCGTCGTTCCAACGACCACGATCGGGTCCGACCCCGCCGCCACGAACGGCCCCAGCGGCCCGTCCTCGCCGCCCGGCACGATCTGGCAGGCGTACTCGGAATAGCCCATCGCGGCGCCGAACACCGGGGAGATCTCCTTCAGCTCATCCGACATCCTGTCCCAGTCGGCCTCCGTGCCCTCCACGTGCGTGTCAGCGCAACTGATCGCGAAGTTCGCCTCGAACATGTTGTTGACGAACTTATCGCCCTCGCGGCCCATGTACTGGTCGAACAGGAGGGCGAAGATCGAGCCGTCGTCGTCGTGAATGAGGCTGTCAAAACCCGCGTCGAGCGCGAACCACAGCGAGTCGTCGTAGAGCGGGGTGATGATGCCGTAGAAAAAGCCCGTCTCGCCCAGCACCCGGCCCGAGCCGGCGGACACGGGCTTTTCCTTGATCTGGTCGGTCAGCTCGGCCAGCTTCGCCCAGCCCTCATCCACCGTGGCACCTAGCGCACACTTGCCGCCCTCCACACAGTGCTGCAGGTAGGCGTCAAACGCCTCGGTGAAGCCCACCACCTGGGCCTTCGCCTGGTCGAAGCTGGAGATCGAATCGTCCACCGCGCCGTCGAGGATCATGCGCCCCACGTTGCCCGGGAACAGCTCCGCATACATGCCGCCCAGGCTGGTGCCATACGAGAAACCCACGTAGTACAGCTTCGGATCGCCCACCACCTGGCGCAACACGTCCAAGTCTTTCGCGGCAGAGCGCGTGCCCACGAACTCCAACAAGTCCCCCGACTTATCCTTACACCCGGCCACGAGCTTCTCCGTGTCCACCTTGGCCTGCGCCTTGCCCTCGGGGGTGTCCGGGTAGGAGGTGTCGAGGTAGGCGGCCAGGTCGGCGTCGTCGAGGCAGTCAACCGGCGTCGACTCCCCCACCCCACGCGGGTCCGCACCCACGATGTCGAAGTTGGCCAGGATTTGGTCCGAGAAATAGAGATTCGCCTGGTCGACCATGTCCAGAGCCGACCCGCCCGGCCCACCCGGGTTGACGAACAGCGTGCCGATCGGATCACCCGTGGCCAGCATCTTCTTCATCGAGATCGTGATGGTCTTCCCGCCCGGGTTGTCGTAGTCGAGCGGCACGGTCGCCTCGGCGCACTCAAACCCGCTACCGCAGGCGCTCCACTCCACTTCCTGGTCGTAGAACTCCTCCAGGCCGGCCGGCGCCGCCGGCATCTCCGCCTGGATCGCCACCGCACCCGCAACGTTCGTGGGCTCCGGCGCAGGCGACGTTGACGGGCCAGCATTCTGACCACCGGACGAGCACGCCACGAGCAGGCTCGCCGCGGCACACAAGGACATCATCTGAAGCTTCTTCACACAGCCAATCTATCGCATGGCTCGCACCGCAGTCTTCGCCAACGGGCGCATTCGGGGGTTGCGGCCCCGCAAGCCCCGTTGTGGAAAACTTCTCGACGACGACGCCCGGCCCGCCCCACGCCGCTCGCCCGCGCCTACTGCCGCATCGCCGACAGCGCCGCCTCCATGAGCAGCTGCGGGGCCACGTTGGAGCGCAGGCGCTCGCGGGCCTCGCTCAGCGTGTCTATGCGGTACAGCGCCTCGGACGGGCCGATCCCCGCCGAGACCTTCTGGATCGCCTGCGCATAGTCGCCGTTAATGAGCGACACCTGGGCGCCCAGCTGCACGGCCACCACGTCACGGTAGAAGGAGATCATGTAGGTCAGCTCGCGGTCAATCATGTCGTGGAGCGTGCGCGTGGCGCGGCGCTTAGAATCGACGCTGGTCGCCTTCACCTGGCTCCGCACCGCCGCCGGCACCCGCGCTCCGGCCTCCAGGCCCAGTGCGGCGAGACGCTCAGCCTCCTCACGCTCCTCGGACTCCTTGTCCCGCTTCGTGTTGCTGACACCCATGAGTTCCGGGTCCACCAGCATCCACGCGGCCACGGCCGCATCCCCCACCCCGTGGATCGACGCCAGCGCGTCTAGGGTCTTCTTTCGCAGCCCCGCGGCCTCCGGGTCCGTGGCCAGCGCCTTCGCAACCCCAATGTGCGACTGCGCGGCCTGCGCCGCCACGAGCGCCGCCTCCGGCTCAACGCCCTCGCGCTCCACGAGCAGGCGTGCCACCTCGTCCACCGCCGGCGTCACCAGGTTGACGTTCCGACACCGGGAGCGGATCGTGGGCAGAACGTCGGCCACCGCCGCCGTACACAACAGCCAGACCGTGCGCGGGCCGGGCTCCTCAATCGCCTTGAGCAGGACGTTCGTGGTGCGCTCGACCATCCGGTCCGCGTCCTCAATGATGAACACCTTCCATGATCCACTCCCCGGCGCCTGATAAGAGCTAGCCACGTAGGCGCGCACCTCGTCGGCCTTGATTGTCACCAGGTCAGTCGACAACGAGCTCACATCCGGGTGCTGGCCCGCCATCACGGCCTTGCACTGGGAGCACTCCCCGCACCCCGGGGTAGGGCCCGTGCACTGGAGGGCGGCCGCGAACGCGCGAGCCGCGAGTGAGCGGCCCGACCCCGGCGGGCCCGTCATCAGCCAGGCGTGGCTCATCGCCGAGTTCCCCCGCGCCGAGCCAAATCCCGCACCCGCGATCTTCCGCGCCGCCTTAACGGCGCGCGTCAGGTCCGCCACCGCCTCCTGCTGTCCGACCAGCTCATCAAAGACGCTCACGCGCGCTCGCCTCCCGGCCCGCCAACGACGCCGTCCGCGCCCTCGTCGCCGCGCATGCCCCCAGCGCCGTCCGCCGTGGCTCCCGGCCTCTGCCGGCGTTCCTCGAACATCCCCACCACGACCTCGCGAATCTCCTCCGCCAAATCTTCCACCGGCCGGCGGGCGTCTAACGTGTAAAACCTCTGCCGCTCGCGGGCGGCGAGCAGGCGGTACTGGGCGCGGACGGCGTCGTGAAACTCCTGGCCCGCGCGCTCGAGCCGGTCCAGTCCGGGGGACTCGCCGGCACCCGAGCCCTCACCCGCCGTTCCTCCAGCGCGCGCCGCGGCGCGCCGCGCGGCGTCCTCAGCGGGCAGGTCGAGCAGGAACGTCACATCGGGCAGCAACCCGCCCACAGCCCACAGCGACAGCTCACGCACCTCCTCAGTGCCCAGCTCCCGCGCCGCGCCCTGGTAGGCCACCGACGAATCCAAGTAGCGGTCGGTCACCACCACCGCCCCGCGCTCCAGCGCCGGGCGCACCTTCGACTGCACGTGATGCGAGCGGTCCGCCGCATACAGCAGCGCCTCCGCTCGCGGGCCCATGTCCTCCCCGTGCAACAGCAACTCACGGATCGCGTTGCCCATCTTCGTGCCGCCGGGCTCGCGCGTGACGACGACGTCGCGCCCCGTCTCCTCCAGCCAGGCTGCGAGCACGCGTACCTGCGTGGACTTACCGCTGCCGTCCCCGCCCTCGAAGGAAATGAACAGGCCCATCGCTTCCTACTTCCCGTCGACTACTTCCCGCCGCCATCATGAGCCGCGCCCAGCGCGGCCGCCAGCCGCCTACTTCTTCTTCGCTGCCGTCTTCTTCGCCGGTGCCTTCTTAGCCCCTGACTTGCTCACCGTCCGCCGCGTCTTATTGCGCGCCTTCGGCCCGCCCTGCTCGGCAATCTTCAGCCGGCGCTGAACCAGCAGCTCCTGGGCGCGCTCCGGGGTGATCTGGTTGATATCCTCCGAACGCGGCAGGGAGGCGTTGGTCTCCCCGTCGGTCACATACGGGCCGAAGCGCCCGTCCCTGAGCAGGATCTTTCCGCCCGACACCGGGTCAGTCCCCAGCTCTGCCAGCGGCGGGCGCGCCTGGCGCTGCCCGCGCACCTTCGGCTTGGAGAAGATCTCCTCCGCCTCCTCCAGCGTGATGGAGAAGATCTGGTCCTCGCTCTCCAACGACCGCGAGTCCGACCCGCGCTTCATGTACGGGCCGTACCGCCCGTTCGTGGCCACGATCATCTCCCCGTTCGACTCGCCCACCTCACGCGGCAAGGACAGCAGACGCAGCGCGTCGTCAATCGTCACCGTGTCCGGGCTCATCGAGGCAAACAGCGAGGCTGTCTTCGGCTTGGGCTTGACCTTCGATACCTTGCCCGTGGGCGTGTAGGCCACCGCGTCCTCCGGCAACACCTCCGACACGTAGGGCCCAAAGCGCCCGTCCTTGACCACGATCGAGTAGCCGGTGTCCGGATCCTTGCCCAGCTCCCGGTCCTCCTGCATCGCGGAGTCCAGCAGCTCCTTGGCCTTCTCGATCGTCAGCTCATCCGGCGTGACCTCCGGCGGGATGTTGGCCCGCCGCGTCACCGCGCCGTCCACGGTCTCCTCCAGGTAGGGCCCGTAGCGCCCCACGCGCACCGCCACCTGCTCCGACAAGTCGATCGTGTTGACCGCCCGGGCGTCAATATCGCCTAGCCCGTCCACCTGCCCGTGCAGACCGCCGCCAGCGCTACCACCAGCCGCGCCCTCGCCCGCGCCGCCCGTACCAAAGTAGAAGCCGCCTAGGTAGTCCACGCGGCTCTTGTGGCCCGCGGCGATGTCGTCCAGGTCGGATTCCATCTCCGCCGTGAAGTCGTAATCAATGAGCTCAGGCAGGTTGTCCTCCAGCAGGCGCACCACCGAGAACGCCGTCCACGTGGGCACCAACGCGCTGCCCTTCTTGTCCACGTACCCGCGGTCGATCACTGTGGAGATCGTGGAAGCGTACGTGGACGGGCGCCCGATTCCGCGTTCCTCCAGCGTTCGCACCAGCGAGGCCTCCGTGTAGCGCGGGGGTGGGGTGGTCTCATGGCCCTCGGCCGTGGCCTGCAGATTCGCCACCTCTTCGCCCTCGGCCAGGTCCGGCAGCCGCGCCTCCGACTCCTTGTCCTCATAGCGCTTCTTGTCCCGGCCCTCCTCGTACGCCGCGAGGAATCCGCGGAAGGTGATGATCGTTCCCGACGCCGCCAGCGTGGCTTCCTGCACGCCCCCGGCCTGCACGTCCACCACCAACCGCACCGACGCGGTGGAGCCCGTGGCATCCGCCATCTGGGAGGCGACCGTGCGCTTCCAGATCAGCTCGTACAGCTGAAACTCCCGCCCGCGCAGCTCGTTCGCCACCTGCTGGGGCGTGCGGAACGAATCGCCCGCCGGTCGGATCGCCTCATGCGCCTCCTGGGCGCCTTTCGCCTTCGACGTATAAAGCCGCGGCTTTTCCGGCAGGTAGTCCGCGCCGTACAGTTCCTGCACCTGGCGCCGCGCCGCCGAGATCGCCTCGGTGGACAGGTTGGTCGAATCCGTTCGCATGTAGGTGATAAAGCCGTTTTCGTACAGCGCCTGGGCCACCCGCATCGTGTCACGCGCCGAAAGGTGCAACTTGCGCGAGGCCTCCTGTTGCAGAGTGGAAGTGGTAAATGGCGCCGCCGGCCGCCTGCGGTACGGCTTCGTCTCCACCGAGGCCACGTACGCCGACGCCGCCTCGATCGCCTTCGCCACCTGCTCCGCCTGCTCGGCCGACAGCGTGGCCACGCCCGCCTTTTCCGACTTGGCGGTCAGCCGCCCGTCGTCGCCAAAATCCTTGCCCGACGCGATCCGCACGCCGTCCACCGCATACAGCTTCGACTCGAACGGCTGGCCTCCTTTGTCATGGCTGACCGTCACGTCCCAGTACGAGGCCGGCACGAACTTCATACGCTCCCGCTCGCGCTCCACCACCAGGCGGGTGGTCACCGACTGCACGCGCCCCGCTGACAACCCCGGCGCCACCTTGCGCCACAGCAACGGCGAGACCTCATACCCCACCAGCCGGTCAAGGATGCGGCGCGTTT
The DNA here is from genome assembly GCF_001808405.1 of Trueperella sp. HMSC08B05. Taxonomy (NCBI): domain Bacteria; kingdom Bacillati; phylum Actinomycetota; class Actinomycetes; order Actinomycetales; family Actinomycetaceae; genus Trueperella; species Trueperella sp. HMSC08B05. The sequence continues at coordinate 25,570 of NZ_KV793240.1, forward strand.
CCTGGGCATCCACCAGCTGTGTGTCGATATCACGGGTGTTATCCAGCGCGCGGGTGATCGCTTCCTTCGTGATCTCGTGGAAGACCATGCGCTTGACCGGCACCTTCGGCTTCAGCACCTCGAGCAGGTGCCACGCGATCGCCTCACCCTCGCGGTCCTCATCGGTTGCGAGGTAGAGCGTGTCGGCATCCTTGAGCGCTTTCTTCAGCTCGGCGACCTTCTTTTTCTTGTCCGCATTCACCACGTAATAGGGCTCAAAATCGTGCTCCACGTCCACGGCAAACTTGCCGAAACTGCCTTTCTTCATCTCGGCTGGCAGCTCCGATGGGCGCGGGAGGTCACGAATATGCCCAATGGACGCCTCGACCACGAAATCGGAACCCACATAGTTCCCGATCGTGCGCGCCTTGGCAGGAGACTCGACGATGACAAGCTTCGTCATTGATTCCTCTTTCTATTCGCCCCGCGGCGAGATTGAACGTGAACGCCGGCTAAAGCGCCACCGGCTCGACGAAAGTCAGCATACCCAACTGTTTGAGCTGAACAACTTTCGATATCAACTTTTCCACCAGTGTATCCGGCGCCTCCGACAATATTTCCGCCAGCGCGGACACGATCTGCGCCGTGGTCAGCTCCCCGTGCGCCACTGGCGCCAACCTCGCCAAGTCCTCCTGCCGCAGCCCGGCCCAGATCCGCTCCATGTACTTGTGCAGGTTCGGCAGGACCATTCCGTGTAGCTCTTGCGCGATCACGACGCCGTCGCCCAGCCCACGGCCAGATATCCCATGCCGATGTGGGTCACCTTGCGCGCGCCGAAGTCCGCCAGCCACGCGCGGTACGAGAGGGCAGAGTCAGGGTGGCGTGGGTGAGCGCGCCGTCACGCAGCCACATCTCGATGTAGGACGTGACGGGCAACAGCTCGCGCATGACGAGGTCAACGTCCAGCCCAGCGTCCCGATAGTCAAGCTTGCCCACGCCCTCCCGCGCGGCGGCCGGCGTGATAACGAACGGCGGGTTACCGGGTGTTTGTTGATGGCACCTTGGTTCGACACCTGATGTCCGGCGATGCGGAATTGGACGGGGGCGAACCTATTGTTGACAAGTCTCGTTTTGCGTTCGTGGAGGATGGTCAGGACGAATCATTGGCCGAGGTGGGTGGGGACCTGGTCATTCAAGAACTTCAGCGTCCCGTTGGGGCCGTAGGCCGGGACGACGATGCGTTCACCGTGCGCGCACGGCACTTTGCCTACACCCACCCCGCCCCTGACGGTGTCAGAACTGGGCCGAACAGCGCCCAGGCAGCAAACGCCTGGACCGACGATCTGCCGAAGAAGACTTCGTTCTTCGGCAGATCATTCGGAAAGAAGTAACCCCACCTCGCCCGTCTAGGCCTTTTTGTGCTCGACGAGTTTACGCTGTTCGAGGCGGAGGGTGATGTCGGCTGCTCGTGCCAGCTGCTTCGAGTGCGTGACCACGATGACGCATTTGCCCTGCTGGTGGGCTGCGTCCCGCAGAATCTCGATGACGCCTTCGGCGGTTTCCTCATCGAGGTTGCCGGTGGGCTCATCAGCCAGGATGACAGGAGCTGAGGAAACCAGGGCCCGTCCGATCGCCACTCGCTGCTGCTGACCACCGGACAGGGCCAGCACGTTGCGCTTTGCAGCGGCCGCGTCGATGCCCAACCGCGTGAGGTCGTCAATGCTGGCTTTGCGGTTGACCAGGCGCAGGTTCTCCAAGGGTGTCAGATAGTCGATGAGGTTGTAGTTCTGGAACACCAGCGCAATCTGGTCCTTGCGGTGACGGGTGTACCCGGTTTCGGCAATGTCGTCGCCGCCAAACCGGACAGTCCCCTGAGTGGGTGTATCCAGCCCAGCCAGCAGGTTCAACATGGTTGTTTTGCCCGCACCGGACGAGCCCACGATTGCGTAGAACGTTCCTTCTTCGAAGTCGTAGCTGACGTTGCTGAGCACCCGCTTGGCGCGGCTGGCATAGCTGAAGTTGACGTGATCAAGCTGCATGATGGCCATGATGTTTCCTAACTGAGTTTTGCAAGAATTCGTTTGGGGCGCTGCATGACGAGCGGCAGGACTCCCACGGACACTCCGAAGAGCACGATGACGGCGCCCAGCACCAACGCTAGGACAACATCACCGGCTCCGGTGCTTAGCTGAATCGACGACAGCGCCTCCCCGCCTACCTGCGCGAAGACGGCCTGTCCCAGCCGGGTGGAAAGAGCTGTGCCGACCACCGCGGCGATGACTGCGGCCGCACCGGCGAAAATGCCGGCTTCGATCGCAAACTGCGACAGCACATTGGCTTTGCTTTTGCCCAAGGACAGAAGGACGCCGATTTCGTAAGCACGGCCGCGCGCCCAGAAGGTGCTCACCAGTGCCAGCACACACGCACCGGCCACCCCCAGACCCAACAGCAGGATTCCCAGCAGTCGGTCCACCCCGGAAATCGCCTGGAGTACGGGTGCGAACTGTGCGGAATTGTCCTCCAGTGTCAGCTCGGGCGCTATGCGCCCAGCAGCCGCGAGCGTCTCCGGCAGCTGCTGTGCGTTCTGCGTGAAATAGCGGCCCGTGGTCAGGGGCGCGCCCAGCTTCTGCGCAGATGAAAGGTCCACGAAAATGTGGTTCTCAGATGCCCCGGATGGCAGGCCCGTGGGGTTGTCGGTTTTGCCTTCGAGAATGCCGGCAACCGTGACCGTGACCTTCGCACCATCGCGGGTAAGCGTGAGCTTGTCGCCCACACCGAGTTTGTTCTGATCAGCGAACGCGCGGTGGATAATGGCCCGCGGCTCCCCAGCGCTGGACTTCGAATCTTCCTGCGAGCCCAGGTGCTCCCCTTCGACAAGCCGGTACAGCTTGCCCTGAAAAGCCGGGCTGAGCGAAGAATCACTGGTTCCGGTCACGCTGACATCACCGGCGAATTTCGGGTCCAGCTGAATTCCACTGGTACCCAGTACCGGCTGCGCGCCTTCGGGCCGAGCCAAGGTTTCAGCTTCGAGACTGTGCCGCGCCACCTGGGGCAGGGCTGCCAGGCGCTCGGCCAGGTCACGATCAAGACCCGTGAAATCTCCCGAGGTGGAGCCCACCACAGGTGCCTCACCTGGGGTGGTCTCCACCTGGTCACCTTCCCGAGGTGCCGGGTCACCTTCCGAACCGGACTCCACCTCGCCAACGGTCTCCCCTGCCGACACGGTTGCCGTAAATCCGGCACCGACGTTGGTGTTGATGGCGTTTTTGACCTCGGCCATGGTGGAGCGCACACCGGATTGGGCGACGAGCGTGGTGCACACCACGGCCATGATGAGGATCATGGTCAGGGTGCGGCCGGGTTTGCGAGTAACGCAGCGGATTGCGCGTGACCAGGGGCTGGTCATTTGGTGTCCGCCAGGATCGCACGGGGGCTCTTACGTAGCATGGGCACAGCTGTGATGGCAACGACCACGGCGATGACGACCGCGCAGATGATAACGGCTTGAACAACCGAAGCAGAGGTCAGTCCCACTGTCAGGTTTTCCAGTGTTTGGGCTGACGCGGAAGATTCCATGTCAGCACCGAACTGTCCGGCCTGCGCCATGTCCTGTGCTGCCGACTTGTTCACACTGGCCAGGGTGGTGTCGCCCATCCATTGGGCGAATCGGCCGGCGGCGAAGTAAGCGGCAATGAACGCCGGTACGGCGATCATGATCATTTCGGTGAAGTATTGTGTGGCGATGCTGGTTTTGGTCACGCCGATGGACAGCAGCGTGCCGGTTTCCCTGTTGCGTTCGCGCAGCCATAGGAACAGGACGAGAGCCACGATTGCAGCAGCAAAAATGGTGGCGGCAACGGTGGTGCTGCGCATGATGCTCTTGATGCCGTCAACAGCGCCGGTGATGCCCGAAAGGTACTGGGCTGCTGGGGAGATCTGATAGTTCTGCCAGTCGACGTCCTGCTGCTTGGCAGCTTGCGCGACCTTGTCGAGGTCGGCGTCTTTACTGATGAAGAAGTTCGCGTCCTGATAGATCTCAGTTTCTGGCGTGAACTCGTACAGCGCGCGCGTGGTATCAAGGTCAGTGAAGACGGTGTTGGCGAAAAGCTCATTGCGCGTTGCCGGCGGGCGGGGGTTGTCGCCGGATACGAGGCCCACGATTTCGGTTGTGACTTCTTCTGTGGACTGGCGTTCGTTGTCGACGTCGTACTTGTTGCCCTTCAGCGTAAGTTTGCTACCCACGCTGAGGTTGTTGGCTTTGGCGAGATCCTCGTGGATGATGGCCTTGTTCTTGTCGTCGGGTGTCAGGTGGCGGCCCTGGGTGAGTTTCAGCGTGCCGCTGCGGAAGTTGTTGGCGATTTCGCTGTTGTTGACACCCCACACGTTGACGGCATTGCCGAACTGTTCTTCACGCTTTTTGTCATAGTCGGCGTGGTCGAGTTTCTGCACTTCCGCCCCCACGAGGTCAGCGGTCACGTTCTGGCGGGCCACGTACGATTCCACACCGTCCAGCCCCGCGAGTTTGTCGATGTCAGCAGCTTTGACGGTGCCGGCGCCTCGTGGTGTTCCGGGGTTATGTTGGGGGTTGTTCTCCAGGACGAAACCGCGGCCAGTCTTTGCTTCGATTTCATTGGACACGTGGTCTGCTGAGCGGGTGACCGCACTGGCGGACATAACCACGGTGGCCATGATGGCCAGAACAGCAAAGATGATGAGTGTTTTTACTGGCTTGCGTACACAGTAGCGCCAAGCTCTCCCTACGAACTTCAAAACATCCCTTCCAAAATGACAGTGGCAAGCGCCCACGACCGGGTTGTGGTGCGTTGCCGAAAATATTCTGGACGGATACATTACCGGAGCCTCTAGGCTTGCCCGCTGGTTGCTGACGGTTCAGTTGTGCAGTTCACGCTGTGATGCCCATCTCAGCGCGCAGTTCATATTCGAGCGGGCTTTAACTAAAGAGGACATCGTCTTCCGCGGCCGGTGGCGGATTAGGAGCTGCGGGCGCGGCTCGCAGGGCGCGAGCCGGGCCTCGGGCGTCGTGAAGCGGATCCCCCCACGGGCGGAGGCGCGACCACGGTGCGTGCTGAGTTTGTTGAGGAGAAGGGCGGATCCCCCCCCACGGGCGGAGGCGCGACCCTTGCCCGATGCCACACGCGAGTTTATTGTTAATCAATAACATCGATTAACGATAAGGAGTTGTCATGACCCGTTGGGAGAAGATCCTCCTCTGGGGCGCCGTGGCCATCATCTGGCTCGGCACGTGCCTGCTCGGTGCCGGCCTGCTCGACACCCTCGTCGCCCTGACCGTGGGCTCGCACCTGGGCGGCGCGCCCGCCAGCGCGTGCGACCTGCCCTACTTCTGCATGAACGGCGAATCAAGCGTGCCCATGAGCTGGGTTTCGTCCGCCACGATTGGGTGGACCGTGGCCTACGACGCCGTCGTCCTCCTCACGCTCGCCACCGCGCTTGTGCTCGGCACGAGGGTCATCCGCCGGATCAGCAAGGCCCAGGCCTTCGCGCGCGCCACGCTGGGCCGGATGGGCCTGGTGGCGGGGCTGCTCGTAGCCGGGGGCGTGATCGCCTACGTCCTGGGCGAGGCCTCCACGACCCGCATCTCCGAGGACTCCAGCGCCTTCCAACTCGCCACGAGCGGGGACGGCGCGACCATCGCCGCGGGGCCCGACACGCTCGGCCTCGCGCTCGTGTTCGCCGGCATCCTCGCCCTCGCGTTCTGGGCAGCATTCCGCCAGGGCTCAAGGATGCAGGAGGAGCTCGACTATGTCGTCTGAAAAGGATCACCGGATCGTCTGCACGCTCGATGCCGTGCTCGCCGCCCGCGGCATAACCCTCACCGAGCTCTCCGAACGCACCGGCCTGACCATGGCCAACCTCTCCATCCTTAAAACCGGCAAGGCGCGCGCCGTCCGCTTCACCACCCTCACCGCGATCTGCGAGGCGCTCGGCTGCCAGCCCGGCGACCTCTTCGCCCTCGACTAAGGTGCCCTCTTCGGAGGAGCCCGCGGCGCGGCTGAGACCGGGCGGCGGGGCAGGCGTGCGCAAGGTGCGCACCGCGCGAGCCGCGCCCTTTCGGGAAGCCGCGCCTCGACCGTCGTGCGGGCGGGTCTGAATTTGTCGGAGCGGGGTGGCACACTGGCACCATGCTCCTCGATGTTGCCCGATCCTACGGCGCCGACCAGCTCACCGGCCACGTCGTCGTCCCGCCCCGCGCGCCTCGCTACGGCACGTGGGGTGAATGGGTTGCGCCGCAGGTGCGCGCCGCGCTTGCCCAGATCGGGGTGGAGCGGCCGTGGATCCACCAGGCCCAGGCTGCCGACTCCGCTCACAGCGGCCGCCACGTCGTGGTGGCAACGGGCACGGGGTCAGGCAAGTCGCTGGCCGCGTGGGTGCCCGTGCTGTCGGCGATCGCGGAAGGGCGCGCCACAACGTCGCTGGCCTCGGCGCGTTCCCGCCCCACCGCGCTCTACCTCGCGCCCACGAAGGCGCTCGGTGCCGACCAGGAGCAGGCGCTTTCGCGGCTCGCCGCCCTCGTGGACCGGCGGATCGGCGTGGCGAGCGTGGACGGCGACGCCGACGGCCCCACCCGCGCCTGGGCCCGTACCAGCGCCGACGTGGTCATCACCAACCCCGACTTCGCCCACTTCGGCCTGCTCGGCCGGCAGGAGATGTGGCAGCGGCTCTGGCGCGGCCTGGCCTACGTCGTGATTGACGAATTCCATTCCTATCGCGGCTCCTTCGCCTCCAACGTGGCGCTGGTGGTGCGCCGGCTGCTGCGCGTGGCACGGCATTACGGCGCCGATCCCACGGTCGTGTTCCTCTCCGCCACCGCCTATGAGCCGGCCGTGTCCGCCCAGCGCTTCCTCGGGGAGGCCTTCGGGCAGGTCGTCGCTGTGGTCGACGACGGCTCACCCGCTGGCCAGCGCGACATCCTCACCCTCGCCTGCCGCGAGGTCGAGGACGCCCAGCCCGCCGCGATTGACGACGAGGGCAACATCGACGTCCGCCGCCGCTCCGCCAACACCGAGGCCGGCGAGCTCACCGCCACCCTCGTGGCCGCCGGCGCCCGGGTGCTCACCTTCGTGCGCTCCCGGCCGGGAACGGAGCGGGTGGCCGAGGTGTCGCGGGAGGTCCTCCACGAGCGGGCCTCCCACCTCGAGGGCACCGTGGCGGCCTACCGCGGCGGCTACCTACCCGAGGAACGCCGCGAACTGGAACGCCAGCTCCGCACGGGCGACCTGCGCGGGCTCGCCACCACCTCCGCGCTCGAGCTCGGGATTGACATCGCGGGCCTGGACGCCGTCGTCGTGACGGGGTGGCCCGGAACGCAGGCCTCCTTCCAGCAGCAGATCGGCCGGGCGGGCCGTGCCGGTGAGAACGGGCTGGCGGTCCTCATCGGGCGGGACAACCCGCTCGACCAGTACATCCTCAGCCACCCCGCGATCCTCGAGGCGAGCCCGGAGATGAGCGTCTTCGATCCCACCAACCCGTGGATCCTGCCCGGGCACCTGTGTGCGGCGGCCACCGAGGTCCCGCTCACGGAGGCGGACATGATGATCTTCTCCCTGCCCTCCACCGAGGTCTTCGAAGACCTCGAGCGCGCCGACCTACTTCGGCGCCGCCCGCGCGGCTGGTTCTGGAACCCGGCCTTGCACGTAAGCCCGCACGACATGGTTGACATCCGCGGCGGTGGCACCACCGTGTCGATCATCGACGCCGAATCGGGCGCCCTGCTTGGCACCGTGGACCAGGCGCGCGCCGACATCACCGTCCACCCCGGCGCAATCTATCTCCACCAGGGCGTGGCGTACATGGTGGAGAGCCTGGCCGACGACGTCGCGCTCGTCCACCGCCACCGCGAGGAGGAGATCCGCACCTTCGCCCGTGAGGAGACCTCCGTGGAGATCCTCTCCACCGACGCCGAGGTGCGCCTCCCCCACGGCACGTGGTGCCGCGGGCGGGTGGTGGTGCAGTCGCGGGTGGTGGGCTACGACGTGCGGCGGGTAGCCGACGGCCTGTACCTTGGCACCCACCCGCTGACCATGCCCATGCGGTCGTTGGAGACCACCGGAGTGTGGCTGACGATCGACGTCGAGGCGCTCACGTCGGCCAGGATCCGCACGGCCGACGTGCCCGGCACCTTGCACGCCGCCGAACACACGATGATCGCATTGCTCCCACTGTTCGCCACGTGCAGCCGTTGGGACATCGGCGGCCTGTCCACCGCCGCCCACCCACAGACCGGCAAGCCCACCATCATCGTCCACGACGCAATGGCCGGCGGGGCCGGCTGCTCCGACCGCGGGTTCGACGCCGAGGCGGATTGGCTGCGCGCCACGCTCGACACCCTCGAATCCTGCGACTGCGCCCACGGCTGTCCGCGGTGCGTGCAGTCACCCAAGTGCGGGAACAACAACGAACCGCTCGATAAGCACGGGGCCACCGCCCTGCTGCGCTACCTGCTCGCCTCCTGGCCCAGCCCTACGGGCCGCGAGCCGGGCCCGCCACAGCGCTAGCCTCGTGGGCGCGGGTGATCCAGGCGAAGCGGGACTCGCGGCGGACCGTGACCCGCACGTTCCTCCCTTCTACCTCGCAGGTGATTGAGTAGCCAAGCACCAGCTCGCGGGCCCGCGCGCACGCGCCCTCCTGCGAGCTCGTATCCCGGTAGGTGATCGCGGCCGCGATGGCCGACAGGTCGGCGACGTTCTGTGCCTCCATGCGCTCGCCCGCCGCCGCGACCAACTGGAATAGGAGGGTGGCCAACGCCGCGAGCGCCACGATGATGCCCGCCGCGAGAGTCGTTGAGGAGCCCCGCTCCGCCCGGGCCCTAGCCATGGCTCCTCGGTTCGATGACGGCCCGGTGAGTGCCGCTGAAGTCGAGGTCAAACCAGGAGTAGAGGCCGCCGCCACGGCGGGTGACCGTCACCGTCACGACCTCCCCTTCCACGCCGAGCCGCACGTCCGCTCCCGTTGCCTTGGCCTGCTCAGCCAGGGTGGTGTGCCCGTGAAGGGAATACTCCCGGGCAATCTCCTTAGCCTCGTTGCCCACCTCCACCTGCTTCCAGCCCATCACCAGCATGGAGATGAGGGCCAGCGCCACGAGGATCACGGCCGGCGTGACGATGGCGAATTCCGCGGTGACCATCCCGCCCTCGGCCCGCACCCAGCCGACTGGCATGTCGCCCGCCGCACGCGTTGCCTCAGCCTGCCCAGCTGGCCCACCTCCCGGAGCACGCCCTGACCCAGCCCGCCGCTCGCTTCCGTTCACCTCGTTCCCTCCTTTCCCTATGACCGGGTTCGGCGGGTGGGGTTCGCCCCACCCGCCGAACGGCTAGGCGTACTTGAAAATGAGCCTGAAGATCGCCGCGATGCCCTCGCGGAACCAGTCCTGCTGGACCAGCCAGATCAAGATCCCCGCGATGGACGTGGTCGCTACCGTACCGACCGCGTACTCCGCCGACACCATGCCCGACTCAGCCTGCGGAGTCAGAAACTTCTTTGCCTTCATTGTTTTTCCTCTCTCGTGTTGTATGCCCCCGTGTGGGGTCGTCACGGTGTGTGACATCTCCAGTCTCATCAATCGCAAAATCTGGAAACGCCGATAATCCCCAAAAGTGAATAGCCCTCCCGGGAGCTTCGCTGTGGATAGTTCGCCCCCGCCCCGTCGCCGGGCGCCGTCAAAGCCAGCTACCCGGCACACCCGACACAACTCGTGAAAATAAGACTCACCAACGCCCCATACACACCGCCAGCCGGCATACTCACGACTTCTGACGGGTCAGCCGGGTATACGGCCGGCTAAAGCCCGAACAGGCGCCCCGCCGCGCCCGCCACCACCGGCACGATGCCCAGCAGGATGAACGCGGGCAGGAAGCACAACCCAAGCGGCATCACTAGCCGCGCGCCCAGCCGGGCCGCGGCCTCCTTCGCATTACGCTGGCGCTGCAGGCGCAGGCTCTGAGCACTGCGCTGAATGAGTGGCACGGGCGCGGCTCCGTCGGTCCAGGCGGCGCGGAGGGCGTCGCGGAGTCGGTCGCGGTGTAGGTCCTCCCAGGCTTCCTCCCAGGTGGCCCCCATGAGCAGCAGGTTCGCGGTCTGCGTGCGCGCGGCCCCGCCGATCGCCGCGTCGAGCGCCTTGAGCGTCCCCGGGATCGACAACCCCGACCCCAGCGCCGCCGCCGCCAGATCCAGCACGACGGCCATGTCCACCGGCTCGTCCGCCCTCTTGCCGAGCACCCCGGCCCTGCCCACGACGCGGGCCACCCGCTCGCGCACCCGCGCCAGCCCCGAGCCCGCGGCCCCAGCCCCGCTCGAGCCAGCGCCTCCTCCCGACACCCTCCACGGCATCCACACCACCGCGAGCACCGCCGCAACCACCATTAGCCCCAGCACCTATTCCTCCTCTACCCGCGCCCGCGCCACCATCCGCGCAGTCCACATCAGCCCCGCCACCTCAAAGCTCAGCCCTGCTACGAGTGCGAGGCGCCCGAGCGTCGTCGTGAATAGGAAGCCCAGCGGGTCCGCGCCCATGACGTACCCCAACGCAATCCCGATCGCCGGCAGCCCCGCGAGCATGCGGGCGGACGTGCGCGGGCCGGCCAGCGCCACCTCGCGCGCGTTCTTCGCCTCCCCCGACTCGGTGATCCCTGCCGCGCACGCCTCCAACACGTCGGCCATCGGCGCGCCCGTGCGGAAACTCATCACGCACACGGCGTACGTGGCGGGCAGGGTGTGTAGCGCCACGTCGGTCACGCCCACTTTACGCCGCTCCCACCAGCCCATGCGCTCGAGCCCGCGCAGCGCGAGGGGGACGCCGTCGTCGCCGAGAACGGGGTCGTCCACTTCGAGCCCTGCGTGTTGCAACGTCTGCGCCCACGCCCGCTCCGGGCTCGACCCCGACCGCAGCCGCGTCGCCACCTCCGTCACGATCGCGCCCATGTCCATCACCGGCCGGGGCTGTTTTTCCGGGCGACGCCGCCCGCGCAACTTTCGCTCCACGCTCCGGCGCGGCACGGTGACGAAGGCGACCACCAGGAGCACGCCGAACCAGATCACCGCCCGACCCCCGCCCCCGGCTCCAACCCAAGCCTTTGGGCCAGGGCCGCCCACCCGTCGTCGTGCGTGACGCATCCGCCGGGCCGGTCCACCCGCATCGCGACCGGCGCGAACAGCTCCCCACCTCGGCGCGCGAACACGGAGATTTCGGACACGAAGCGGCGCCCGCCAAGCCGGCGGACGTGGATGGCGGCGTCGAGCGCGGAGGCGGCCTGCGCGGCGACCGTGACCTCGTTCATACCGGCCAGCGTGCCGAGCGCCACGAGCCGAGCGGGGATGTCCGCGGTCGAGTTGGCGTGGATCGTGGCCCACCCGCCCTCGTGGCCGGTGTTGAGCGCACCGAGCACGTCGCGCACCTCGGCGCCACGGCATTCGCCGAGCACGATCCGGTCGGGGCGCATGCGCATCGCGGCGCGCACGAGGTCGCTCATCGTCACCTCGCCCGCGCCCTGCACGTTAGCTTTGCGCACCTGCAGGTGCACGACGTGCGGGTGGTCGGGCCGCAATTCCGCCGACTCCTCAATCACCAAAATCCGCTGCTCGGCTCCGATCAGCGACAGCATGGCGTTGAGGAACGTCGTCTTGCCCGCGCCCGTGGCCCCCGAGATCAGCACGTTCGCCCGCCGCTCCACCAGCGCGCGCACCACCCGCCCCACCTCGGCCTCCACCGAGCCGCCCGACTCCAGCTCGTCCAGGGTGAGCACGCGGGCGCGGTGCGTGCGCAGGGAAATGAGCGTGCCCTCGGCCGACAGCGGCGGAATCACCGCGTGCAATCGCACGCCGGAGGGGAACGTGCCGTCCACGATCGGGCTCGCGTCGTCCAGGCGTTGCCCGCAGGACGCCGCCAGCCTCACCGCCAACGCCCGCGTCGCCTCCTCGCCGTCCAGCTCGGCCGCCACCTTTTCCATGCCCTGCCCGCGGTCGGCCCACACTTCCACCCCGTTCACGACAACGTCCGTCACCTCCGCGTCCTCCAGCAGCGGGGCGATGATGGGCCCGGCCCCGATGAGTTCGCGGCGCACCTGCGCGTCCAGGGCCGCGACGTCGGCCGTGAAGATCGCGCCGGGAACCGCTGCAAGCGCCCCGCGCAGGTTCTCCCCCGCCGCGAGCCGCCGCCGAATCCCCGCCAGCTGGGCCGGATCGAGGTTCATGCCGTCACCTCCAGCACGTGCTCCCACAGGGCGCGCAGGTCCCGTTCGGCGCCGGAGCGTTTGCGGTCGCCGGGGGTGACGCCGTGGTCGAGATCGCCGCGGGTGCCGCGCAAGGTCCGCACGGAAAACATCGCCGGCACGCCGATTGCACCGGCCAGGTGGGCGGCCTCCATCTTTGATCCCACCGTGTTGCCCACCGCCACCATCTGCCGCCCGATATGGTCTCGGCGGGCGCGAGCGTGAGCCAGGGCGACGGCGTCGGGCCTCGTCACCAGCAGCACCACGTCGCACCAATCGAGTAGCCCGTGCCACTCACTGCCCGCCATCCCGGCCGCGACCGGCAGGTCGAGCACCGTCCACGCATGCGTTTGCGCGAGCGCGCTGATGACGCGGGTCGCGGCTGCGGCGTCGGGAACCCCGCCCCGGTCGTCGGCGGAGACCACGCGTACATCCTGCCAGCGCGGCAGCACCCGGTTAAGGCGCCCGGCCAGGATCGCGCCGTCTCCGGCCAGGTCCGCCCAGCGCTTGCCAGGTTCGGCATCGATCGCGAGCAGGTGGTCAATCCCCACCGACGCCGGATTCACGTCAACAAGCGCGCAGTCGTCCTCCACCGCAATCAGCCGCGCCAGCCAGGCCGCAATCGTCGACGCCCCGGCCCCACCATGCGCGCCCACGACCCCGATCACCCGCCCCCGCATCGTCAACCCCACGGCGGCCATGAGCTCGAGCACATCCGCGGACTCGTGCGGATCCAGGCGCACCCGGCCGCGCGGGAAGTAGGGCGCGAACATCTCGTGGAAGTGGGCCTCGACCTGGCCGGGGGCGTCGGCGTCGTCGAACATGAGCACCGCGGGGGCGCGCAGGCGCGCAAAATCAATCCCCACGAGGTCCGCGAGCCGCGCCAGCTCGTCGCCCACGGTCCGATCCGTGCCGGTGTACACCACTGAATGCATGTTCTCCATGCCGGCAGTCTTGCGAATCCGGCGCGGGTGCGGCGCCCCGGCGGCGCAACTGTGGATAGTTTTGCGTTTTCCACACAGGCACGCCGACAAGTTCTGGCTTATCGCCGCTCTTTGTCGTTACGCTGGAGCAAGAAGTAGAAGGAGAACAACGTGTCAACGCCTACCGACCCCTACAACTCCAACTCGCGCCGGCCCTTCGACGACGAGGATTCGATCCTCGAGCCGCTCGACGACCGCGCCGCCGCCCCCGCCGCCGAGCCCGGCAAGGCCGAACCCACACTGGGCAGCTTCGCCAACGACGGCCTGCCGCACCGCTTCACCGGGTCGGTGGAGCCCGAGTTCCCCGCGCACAACGAGGCCGGCACCGAGGAGACATGGGAGGCGGACCCGCTGGCACCTGGTCGCGACGAGGGGAACGGCTGGCCGTCTGATGCGCCGGCCAAGGGCGCTGAGCCGACTGAGGGTGGGGCGCCCGCCAAGGATGCCACGCCCGCCGAGGGCTGGGCCGAGGGCTGGGCCGAGGGCCCGGCCGCCGATTCCATTGAGGGCCGAGCTGATGGCCCGGCCCGCGCCGACTCGCCCGCCAGCACCGACTCCGATTCCAGCCCCCGCGGCTTCGGCCCGCTGAGCTCCGAAACCTCCGACGATCTCGCATCCTCCACCCACGACGCCCCGCGCGGCCCCACGCGCACCTCCGTCATGAGCGCGGCCACCTTCGGCGATTCCTACGAACCATACGCGAGCTCCCCGGCCAGCCCGGACACCGCCGTCGAGCAGCCCACCCCGGACTCCCCCGCCGCGCCGGCGTTCATGACCGCCGCCAGCTCCGCCGACGCCGAAGAGCGCCGCGAGCGCTGGTCCGCCGACCCGGGCGACACCGTCCTCGCCGACAGAATCCCCGACGCCCCCAAGGGCCGCGGCCTCACCCACACCGGCGCCCTCCTACTCACCCTGCTGCTTGTGCCCGCGGCCTGGTACCTCATCGCCGACGCCGGGGCTCGCCTCGCGATCGTCCCCGACAACCCGTGGATGACCGGCTCCCCGCAGCTCATGCCGTTGCTGGAGCTGGCGGGCGGCGTCGTCGTCGCGGGAATTATTTGGTGGATGGCCCGGGCGTCGTCCTTGGGCGCGAACGTGATCGGCACGCTCGTCCTGCTCGCGGGGGCCGGCGCGCTCGGCGCCCCGAAGTTCGCACAGGACGTGGTGGAGCAGCTGTCGAACGCGATCGGCGGCTACAACGCATTTACCGGCAACGTCGTCTACCACCTCGGCAACGACCTCGCCACCGGCCGCATCGCCGTCTTCGGCGCGCTGCTGCTGCTCACGGGCATCGTCTCGCACGGCGCACGACGCCGCGGCCAGGCCTTCGGCACCACCGTCACCCGCCGCAACCTACTCCTTCGCGATTCCTAATGCCCGCCGACACCACCTGCATCACCCTCCCCGGCCCCTGGCGCCACGAATACATCCGCGCCAACGGCGCCCAGTTCCACGCCGCGATCGCCGGCTCCCACAACCCCGACAAGCCGCTCGTGCTGCTCGTCCACGGGTTTCCCCAGTATTGGTGGGCGTGGCGCAACCAGATCGAGCCACTGCACGCCGCCGGCTACCACGTGGTAGCCATTGACCAGCGCGGGATCGGCGGCTCCGATAAGACCCCCGACTCCGAAGACGGGCTCACCCTCGCCTCCGACCTCGTGGCGATCGTGCGGGCGCTCGGGGCGCGCAGGGCGGTCGTCGTCGGGCATGGGCGCGGCGGGGCGCTGGCGTGGAGCGCGGTGTCAATGGAGCAGGACCTCTTCGCCGGGCTCGTCACCATTTCCTCCCCGCACCCGCGCACCCTCCACCGGCTGGGCATGCATGTCACGTTGCGGACGTGGCGGCACGTGCTCACCTTCGCGCTCACCCCCATTTCAGGGCGCAACCTGGCCAAGGAGTCCGTGGTGCGAGCACTGCTCACCGAGTGGTCCGCCTCCGGCAACAACGGCGCCTCCAGCCAGTCCGACATCTACACCCAGGCCCTGCAACTGCCCGGCGCGGCGAAGATCGCCATCAACCAGCTGCGGTGGACGTGGAACTCGCAGCGCAGCGCCACCGGGCGCACCTACCTGCGCGCCTCCGCGAACCCCGTGCACATCCCCGTGCTCGCGATCCGGGGCGAGGCCGACCCCCTCCTCCCCGACCGCGCCTGGGATAAGGACCTCGAGTTCTCCACCGGGCCGTACCACAAGGTGCGAGTGGCCGGGGCCGGGCATTTCGTGGCCGAGGAACAGCCCGAGACCACCACGCGCCTGCTACTGGACTTCCTTCAGGGGCTCGAGTAGCTGCTTTCCGGGTGGGATCGGCGCACCGGCGGACCGCAATGTCCGATTTGTCTAGAATTGCTCGGCTTAGCCAGTGGCGGTTGTTCCGTTTTGCCCGATTGGCTCGGCGGCGCCCCGTCAATTGTCAGGACCCTGAGGCCAAAACGGCCTCTTTTGCCGACGAAAACTCTCAGAGTCCTGACGTTTGCCCGGTTACTCTACCGACCCGGCGGCTGGGCCCTATTCTGCCGACGGGCAGATGTCCGCCAGCGCACACGCCCCACACTCCGGGCGGCGGGCGTGGCACACCCGCCGCCCGTGGAAGATGATGCGGTGGCAATCCATGGTCCAGTCCTCGCGCGGCATGATCTCCATCAGCTCGCGCTCGGCTTTGACGGCGTCGGTCTGCTGCGTCCACCCCCATCGCCGGGTCAGCCGGCCCACGTGCGTGTCCACCGTAATCCCGGGCACGCCGAAGGCGTTGCCGAGCACCACGTTCGCCGTCTTCCGCCCCACCCCCGGCAACCTCACCAGTTCTTCTAGCGTTCCAGGCACGACGCCGTCGTGGGCCTCGAGCAACGCCCCGCCCAGGCGCGAAAGCGACTTGGCCTTGGCCCGAAAGAAGCCGAGCGGGCGCAGGATCTCCTCCAGCTCGGGGATACTGGCGCCGGCCAGGGCCTCCGGGCCGGGGAAGCGGGCGAATAGTTCGGGGGTCACCTGGTTGACCCGCACGTCGGTGGTCTGGGCCGAGAGAATCGTGGCGACCAGCAGTTCGAAGGGGGTGGTGAAGTCAAGTTCGCAGGCGGCGTCGGGATAGAGGGCGGCAAGGCGCCCCAGGATTTCCGTGACCTGCTCGGGCGAGCCGGGTTCCATCATGTCAACCTCCATCGGCGGCGTAAGACCAGATTAGCGCGACAAACCCCCGTATACACCGTGCGAATAGCGCGCTAGCATGGCAAGATGTAGTGTGTATGACCTCGGACACAAGCCCGACCCGCCGCGCGGCCCCGACCGCCCACCGGCATGGTCACGAAGACCTCAGTAAACTTAAGTAGAAAGGTAAGCGGATGGAATCGAACATCCTTGCCAACGTTGAACTCTTCAAGGAGCTTGGGGACGACGAGCGCGACTCCCTCATGGCCCTCATGTCAGAGACCAGCCTCAAGCGTGGCGAGTCCCTGTTCCACGAGGGTGACGCGGGCGATCGGCTCTACGTCATTGTCGAAGGCAAGGTGAAGCTGTCCCACACCTCCGACGACGGGCGTGAAAACCTCATCGCGATCCTCGGCCCGGGCGAGATCATTGGCGAGCTCTCACTGTTTGATCTGGGCGCGCGGTCCTCCACGGTCACGGTGATTGCGCCGTCAAAGTTCCTTTACCTGTCCCACAAGGACATGATGAACTACATTGACGAGCACCCGAAGATGGCCAAGGCCATGTTGCGCGAGCTCGCCACCCGCCTGCGCAACACGAACGACCAGATGGCCGACCTCGTGTTCTCCGACGTGCCCGGACGCGTGGCCAAGGCCCTGCTTGACCTGGCCGAGCGCTTTGGCGAACGCACGCCCGAGGGCATCTACGTGGCCCACGATCTGACCCAAGAGGAGCTGGCGCACCTCGTGGGGGCGTCGCGCGAGACGGTGAATAAGTCGCTGGCGGACTTCACGGCCCGCGGCTGGATCCGCCTCGAGGGCCGGGCCGTGCTGCTCATCCAGGTGGGGCGCCTGCAGCGCCGCGCCCACTAGTCGCCGCCCGGCGGCTAGGGCATTTCGCTTAGCTGGACGATGTCGGGGCTATCTGCTCCTTCACGCAGATGGCCCCGACATCGTCCAATTGCCTTTAACGGGTAGAGCACCCCCAATCGAATGCCTTGCCGGTGCTCGCCCGTCTCATTACGCTGGAGCCATGACTACTTGGGAATACGTCACTGTACCGCTCTTGATGCACAACACGAAGCAGATTCTTGATACGTGGGGGAAGGACGGCTACGAGCTTGTCACGGTTATCCCCGGCCCGAACGGCACTAACCCCGTGGCCTACATGAAGAGGCCGGTCGAGTGAGCATCGCGCAGGCGCTGGCTGAGCTCGGCCTGGAGCTTCCCGACGTCGCCGCCCCAGTTGCGGCCTACATCCCCGCTCGGCGTGTCGGCAACGAGGTGCGCACCTCCGGCCAGCTCCCTTTCGTCAAGGGTGAGCTGGTGACGGGCAAGGTAGGCCAGGCGGTGTCGGCCGAGCAGGCCTACGACCTGGCGAAACAGTGCGCGCTCAACGCGCTCGCGGCGGCGGCGTCCGCTGCCGGCGGGGTGGATCACCTGGTGAGTGTGTCGCACGTGACCGGCTTCGTTGCCTCCGACCCGGGCTTCTTTGGTCAGCCCGGCGTCATCAACGGCGCCTCCGAGCTGCTGGGCAAGATCTTCGGCGACGGCGGCGCGCACACCCGCTCCGCCGTGGGAGTTGCGGTGTTGCCGCTGGATGCGCCGGTGGAAGTGGAAGTCACCTTCATCGCCAAGTAGGCCGGGCACCAAGCTCAATCGAATACTTCCGGGACGATGTGAGCCACATCTGCACATATGCGCCGATGTGGCTCGATCCGGCCCGCGAATTATTGTTGCCGGCCGAGCTACGGGCAGGGCGGGGTGTCAGCGCGCTGCCGGACGCCGCGAGAGGCGCGGAATGCGACCCGCGCGAAGCTCGATCGCGACGGCGTCGTTGGATTCGGTGAGGTAATCCCACCAGTCGGTGATGTGGGGGAAGCGGCGGACGAGGGCGCGGCGCTCGCGTTCGGTCATGCCGCCCCAGACGCCGAAGGACATCTGCGAATCGAGGGCGTCGGCCAGGCACTCGATGCGGACCGGGCAGGAGAAGCACATTTGACGGGCGTCGGCTTGCGCAGAGCCCCTCACGAAGAGCGAATCCGGATCAGTGTTTGCGCAGATCGCGCGCACTGCCCACGTCTGATCCTCATATACCTGCGTCATTTACCTATCCCTTCACCGAAAGCGCCCTTGCTCCCGAACTGGCGTGACTGCGGTCACTCACCAACATGTTACCCAACTGCTCCGATAAAATCACATCCGGCCGGTCCGCGGACGCGGCGTTCACCCTGTTCAGAGCGCAGAACACCGGAGATAAACGGGCCACATCCGCCCTTGGCATGCCCCAATTCACGCAACTTTGTCGGTGGCAACCACTATTGTTGAAACATGCGTAGTTCTGGCCGAAAGATGACCATCCGACAGATCATCGTCGCCCTGCTCAGCTTCTTTTTGCTCACCGGTGTCGGCGGTGGGATTCTTGCCGCCGCGGCGCTACCTATAGTGGCCACCACGGGCACGGTTGCTAACGCGGGCACTCGGGTGTTTGATGACCTGCCCACGGATATTGACTTCACCAAGCCGTCCGAGCAGTCCGTTATCTTGGCGGCGGACGGCTCGCACCTGGCCACGTTCTACGCGGAGAACCGGATCGTAGTGGCATCCGACCAGATTTCGCCGCTGATTAAGCAGGCGGTGGTCGCGATTGAGGACGAGCGCTTCTACACGCACAACGGCATTGACGCCCAGGGTCTCATCGGCGCGGCGTTCAATAACTTCACGGGCGGGCGGCTCGCGGGCGGATCCACGATCACACAGCAGTACGTGAAGAACGCGATCATCGAAGAGGGGCGAATCCTCGGCGATTCCACGCTCATTGCGTCGGCCACCGAGCGTTCGATTTCCCGCAAGCTGAACGAGGCGCGCTACGCGATCGCGGTGGAGAATAAGCTGACGAAGGATGAGATCCTCACGGGCTACCTCAATCTGGCCCAGTTCGGCCCGTCGCAGTGGGGCGTGGAGGCGGCCTCGCGCTACTTCTACGGCATCTCGGCGAAGGACGTGTCGCTGCCGCAGGCCGCGATGATCGCCGGCATCACGCAGGCGCCCGGCAAGTGGAATCCGGTCACGAACCCGGAGGAGGCGAAGAAGCGTCGGGACGTGGTGCTGGGCCAGATGTACAAGCTCGACATGATTTCGCGTGAGGACTTTGAGGCCGCGGTAGCCGTACCGGTGGAGGAAATGCTGAACGTCACCTCGGTGCCCAACGGGTGCGCGGAGGCCGGAATTTCGGCCTACTTCTGCGAGTATGTGGTGAAGGACGTGCTGAACGATCCGGCGCTAGGCGAGACACGCGAGGAGCGCATCGCGGCCCTCTACCGTGGTGGCATCGTCATTCACACCACGATCAATCCGGCTGAACAGCAGGCCGCGTATGACGCGGTGGTGGGCTCGGTGCCGGTGGGTGACGAATCGTCCATCAACATGGCGCTGTCGTCGGTGGAGCCTGGAACCGGCCACATCCGCGCGATGGCGCAGAACACGAACTTTGGCAACCCCACCCCCGAATCGCCGGATGACATGACGCTCAACCTCAACGCGGGCATGAACATGGGCGGCGGATCGGGATTCCAGGCCGGATCGACGTTCAAGATTTTCACCCTCGTCGAGTGGCTGAAGGAGGGGCACGGCACGCTGGAGCGGGTCAATGGCACGCCGCAGAAGTTCGCGCCTAACTCCTGGAAGATCCGGTGCGCGCCCGGCGCGCGGCCCGGCGAGGCGTGGGGGCCCGGCACGCTTGACGGCGTCGGCACGGGAATGATGAGCGTGCTGACGGCCACCAAGCAATCGGTCAACCCGGCCTACGGGCAGATGGCCAACCAGCTCGACCTGTGCAACATCATGGACATGGCCAGCAACCTGGGCGTGGAGCGCGGACGCGTGGCCATGGATGGGGACGCGGAGACAGCGCAGATTGCCAACCTCAGTCTGCCCTACGAGCTGGGCGAGCCCCTGCCGCTCATGCCGAACCCGGCTGCGATTATCGGCTCGAACCCGGTCACCCCGCTGTCGATGGCGGTGGCCATGGCTACCCTGGCCGCTGACGGCAACCGGTGCGAACCGCAGTCCTACACGCTCATTGAGGATTCGAACGGCAACGTGCTGTCGGACCGGCAGCCGCAGTGCCGCCAGGTCATTGACAAGGAGCTCGCGCGGCGGACCACCTCCACGCTGGCCCAGGTGGTCAAGAGCGATGCCACGGGTGAGCGCGCCCAGCTGGCGGGCGGGCGCCCGGCCGCCGGCAAGACCGGTACTGCGAACGAGGACTACCATGCCTGGTTCGTCGGCTACACCCCTCAGCTCGCCTCCGCCGTGTGGCAGGGTCACCACGAAGGCTACATCTCAATGTTCCACTCGGTGATCAACGGGGTCTACCACCGCGAGGTCTACGGCGGCCTGTACCCGGCGATGACGTTCAAGAGCTACATGGACGCCGCGCTCGCCAGCGAACCTATCCAACAGTTCGCCAAGCCCACCGCCGATCCGACCACGATCCGCGTGCCGCGCACGAAGCTCGAGGAGTCGGAAGAAAAGGAAGAGACAAAGGAAGCGGCAAAGGAGACCACGGAGCCGGCTGGTGACACGGCGGCAAACCCCGCCCCGTCGTTGCTGGGGATGACTCAGGAAGCCGCGCAATCCGCGACGCTTGCCGCCGGATACGGGTACGTGACTCGAACCGAATCCTCGAGCCAGCCCGCGGGGACCGTCCTTCGGCAGAGTCCTGCCCCTGGGCAGGAGGCGACGCCGGGTAGCCGGATCGAGATCTGGATTTCAGGCGGAAACTAATTTCAACGCGGTGGACGTGATGGCGGGCGGCCCGGTGGGCCGCCCGCCCGACTAGGAGGCATACATGCGAACTTCTCATGCCGTGCTGGCAGGTGGCGGCGGGCTAATAGCGGCTGGCCTGGGTGCCGGCGTCTATGGGCTGGTGCATTCGCACAGCTACGTGTTGCGGCGTCGTTCGCTGTTGCTCCCCGGGCAGGCGCGTCCGCTGCGCATCTTGCACATCTCTGACGCCCACACCCTCGCTCGGCACACCAAGCGCCTGCGCTTCATCCGCGACCTCGCGGAGACCTCACCGGACCTGGTGGTGCTGACGGGCGACATGATCGCCGAACCCGACGCCGTCGCCCCGGTCCTCGCCGCGCTCGACGAGTTGCTGGAGGTGCCCGGCGTGTTCGTGTTCGGTTCGAACGACTACGTGGCGCCCACGTTCAAGAATCCGCTCGCCTACCTGGGCGGGCCGTCCAACCGCGGGGCGAAGAAGGGCCAGCCCGATCGCCGGCCCCTGCCGTGGCGGGACATGCGCGCCGAGTTCAAGGCGCGCGGGTGGGCGGACCTGACGAACGCGCGCGCCCAGATGTCAGTGGCCGGGTGGGATCTCGAATTCGTGGGCGTGGACGACCCGCACATGCACCTCGACCGCTTCCCAGATCCCGTCGATGGGCCCGCCGCTGGAGATTCTGCGGGCACTGCCAGGTCCGCCGGCGCAGCCGGCACAGCCATCTCAGCCGGCAAAACCCGCCCGGCCTCGCCGACGGGCAACTCTGGAAAGCCAGCCACCAACCCGGGGGACAGCGTCGGGAAGCTAGGCGATGCCGTCGTGGGCGAACAACCCCGGATGCGGATCGGCGTGGCGCACGCGCCCTATCAGCGGGTGCTCAATCAGATGGTCGCGGACGGGTGTTCGCTCATTTTCGCAGGTCACACGCATGGCGGGCAGGTGTGTCTGCCGCCGCATCGGGCGCTGGTGTCGAACTGTGACCTCGACCCGTCGCTCGCCTCCGGCCTGTTCGACTGGCCCCGCTTCCCCGACTCCGAGGAGCCGATCAAGGGCGACGGCGCTGCGATCGCGAAGGAGGAGGCTGGCGGGGCGTGGGTGCAGGTGTCGGCCGGGATTGGGTCGGCCACCTACATGCCGCTACGCACGTTCTGCCCGCCGGAGGCGATCTTGTTGGACGTCGTGCCGGTGGCCGCCCAGCCTGCGGGTGTGAATTCGCGCGCACTGCCGTGAGCGATTTCGAATTCGGGGGTGTAGCGGCTACTATTTATTGAGTCGCAAGATATCGGGGTGTGGCGCAGCTTGGTAGCGCGCTTCGTTCGGGACGAAGAGGCCGTGGGTTCAAATCCCGCCACCCCGACCAGAATTCGGGTGAACCGTGAGGGTTCACCCGTTTTTCATGCCCGCCCAGGAGTCCCCGGCCTCCACCAGCAGTGCCGGCGACCCCGACCACCGGCGCCGGCGCGGTCCCCGATACCCGCCCGGTACCTGCCACCCCCGACACAACTCGTGGACCTCAGACCCACCAGGCCCCATAGCAATCGCCAGCCGGTATATTCACGACTTCTGTCGGCCACCACGCCCGGGCCTCTATCCAAACCGCCCCCGCACCCACCCCCCACGCGGTAGCCTTGAGGGACCAAACAAAGGAGCAAACGTGCTGGAACACGCGATCTGGTGGCAGGTCTATCCGCTTGGCGCCCTGGGCGCCCCGATCCGCGAGGATTGGCGGGACACGGGCGAGGAGCACCGGCTGCGCAAGCTCGGCCCCTGGCTGGATTACGTCGCGCAGTTGGGTTGCAATGGCATCCTGTTCGGCCCGCTGTTTGAGTCGACCACGCACGGCTACGACACCACGAACCACCTGCGCATTGACCCGCGCCTGGGCTCGAACGAGGATTTCGACTGGTTGGTGGCCGAATGCCGCGCCCGCGGCTTGCACATCATCCTCGACGGCGTGTTCAACCACGTGGGCGTGCGCCACCCGCTCACGCTCGCGGCCCTGGACGGCCAGCCCTCCCCGGTTATCGTCGCCGACGACGGCTACCCCCAGCATTGGGAAGGCCACCTGGACTTGGCCGAGCTCGACCACGCCAACCCCGCCACCGAGGACCTGGTCGTGGAAGCCATGGAGTTCTGGCTCGAGCGCGGGATTGCGGGCTGGCGTCTCGACGTCGCCTACTCGGTTCCCACCGACTTCTGGGCCCGCGTCACGGACCGCGTCCGCGCCCGCTTCCCGCACGCTGTCTTCGTGGGCGAGATCATCCACGGCGACTACCTGCGCCTCATCGACGCCGGCCACCTCGACTCCGCCACGCAGTACGAGCTGTGGAAGGGCATCTGGTCGTCGCTCAAGGACCGCAATCTGTGGGAGCTCGCCCACGCGCTCGAGCGCCACGACCCTTCTCGGCTGACCACCGCCTGCAGATTTTTGTGGGCAATCACGACGTCGACCGCATCGCCTCCACCCTCGACGACGACGGCGCCGCCATTGCTGCCGCGATCCTCTTTTCGCTGCCGGGCATCCCA
Source organism: Trueperella sp. HMSC08B05 (assembly GCF_001808405.1). Taxonomy (NCBI): domain Bacteria; kingdom Bacillati; phylum Actinomycetota; class Actinomycetes; order Actinomycetales; family Actinomycetaceae; genus Trueperella; species Trueperella sp. HMSC08B05. The sequence goes on from NZ_KV793240.1 coordinate 49,222, forward strand.
TCGATCTACCAGGGCGATGAGCAGGCGTTCCGTGGGATGAAAGGCGAGGGCGCCTCCTCCGACGATCAGATCCGCCCACCCCTGCCGGCCTCCCCGGAGGAGCTGAGCGAGTTCGGTTGGTGGATGTACCGGCACTACCAGGAGCTGGTGGCCGCGCGGCGCCGGCACCCGTGGCTGGTCGACGCGCGCGTCGAGGTCCTGGACAAAGCCAACGAGCGCCTCTCCTACCGCGTCACCTCGCGCCCAGGCAACGCCGGCTGCCCCGGCAACCTCGGCGAGGGCTCGCTCACGGTGACGATCGACCTTACGGCACCCTCGATCACGTTGGCGTTCGACGACGGCGACACCGTCACCTACGCCGGCTAGGCGAACACGCCCTCCTCGAGCCCGGCGCTTTCCTTGTCTATCTACGCCCTAAGTCTGGTTTTTTCTTCCCGACCCCGATCCGCCCCCCACACCTTCTCACCTGCGGTTTTGCCCGTGCACGTTTTCGCACAGCTTGGTGTTGAACAATTCGGTCCCACCCCGTAACGTGGCTGTTCAGTAAGACACCGAGGCGAGGATGTTCATGAGTGAGGCCACTGCCGCAACACTACAGTTACGTGACCAGTGGGGTCGCGTGGCGCGTGATTTGCGCATTTCGCTCACGGACCGCTGTAACCTTCGCTGTTCGTATTGCATGCCGCCCGAGGGCTTGGACTGGTTACCCACGGAGCAGACGCTGACCGACGCCGAGGTCATGCGCCTCATGCGGATCGGTGTGGAGATGCTTGGCATTGAGGAGATCCGCTTTACGGGCGGCGAGCCGCTTCTGCGCAGGTCCCTCGAGGACTTGGTGGCGTTTGGCGCGAGTTTGCGCACGACGTCGGGCGCGCGGCCTGGCCTGTCCCTCACCACGAACGCGCTCGGCTTGGACAAGCGGGCCGCGGCGCTTGCGGAGGCGGGGCTGGACCGGGTGAATGTGTCGATGGATTCGGTAGACCCGGATGTCTACCGGCACATTTCCCACCGTGACCGCCTGGCCTCCGTGTTCGCCGGGATCCAGGCCGCTTTCGACGCGGGGCTCACGCCCGTGAAAATCAACGCGGTGGCGATACGGGATGTCAACGACGCCGGTCTGCGCGACTTGCTGCGCTACTCTCTGCGCGTCGGGGCCCAGTTGCGCATTATTGAGCACATGCCGCTTGGGCCGCGTGAGACGTGGTCGCGGGCGAATATGGTGCCGCAGGACGAGATCCTCGACTACCTGGGCGAGGAGTTCGAGCTAACGCCGGCCGAGACCGCCGACCCGTCGGCGCCCGCGAAGCTGTGGAATGTGGCCCCGGGAGCGGATCACCCGGGTGGGAGCGTGGGCGTGATTGCGTCGGTGACGAAGCCGTTCTGCGCGGATTGCGACCGCACGCGCCTCACTGCCGACGGCCAGATCCGCAACTGCCTCTTCTCCCGCACCGAGACCGACCTGCGCGGCCCGATGCGCTCCGGCGCCGACGACTCCAAACTCGCCCGGCTGTGGGCCGACGCCATGTGGGAGAAGAAGCCCGGCCACGGGATCGACGACCCGGGTTTCATCCAGCCCGAGCGCTACATGTCAGAAATCGGCGGCTAAGCAGCCCGTCCGAACGGGGCGCTCGACAGAACTCGTAAATATACCGGCTACCGGTTCTATATGGGCCTGGCAGGTCTCAGGTTCACGAGTTGCGCCGGGGTTCCCGACTACGCCGAGCCCACCCACTCGTCGGTGCCGTCGGTGAAGAGCTGGCGCTTCCACACGGGCAGCTTGTCCTTGATCGTGTCCACCACGTCTGAGATCGCTGCGAACGAGGCGCTGCGGTGCGGGCTAGCCACCACCGCAACCATCGCGAGCTCCCCGATGGCGAGCTCGCCCACCCGGTGCACCACGGCCACCCGGCACTCCGGGTGCCGCTCGGCCACCTCGGCGGCGACGTCGGCCACCACCTCAGCCGCGCTCGGGTGGCAACTGTACTCGATGCCGGTCACCCCGCGGCCGGCGTCGTGATTGCGCACGATCCCTTCGAAGACCACGAGTGCGCCGGCGGCATCGTTGCGGATTGAGTCGGCGATGGCGGCGGTGTCAAGTGGGGTGTCTTGCACGCCGGTGAGGCCGATGCGGTCCATGTGCGTCCTCCCTATTGTTGCGACCCGCAAACACTAGCATGGTGTGGTGGTGGCGCGCCCACCGAGGCCCGCCCAGAAAGGACATTCATGAAGCTCACCCACCTCAATTCCGCCGGAGAAGCCCGCATGGTCGACGTGACGGGCAAGCAGCCGACCGTTCGCGCGGCGAGCGCGCAGGCGAAGGTCACGTGCTCGGCCGAGGTCATGGCCGCGCTCCGGGACGGCACCGTGCCCAAGGGCGACGTGCTGGCCGTGGCCCGCGTGGCCGGGATCGCGGCCGCCAAGCGCGTGCCCGACCTCCTCCCCCTTGCCCACACGATCGGCGTGCACGGCGCGCAGGTGGACCTCACGCTCGAGGTCGACCACGTGCTCATCCGCACCACCGTCCGCACCGCCGACCGCACCGGCGTGGAGATGGAGGCGCTGACCGCGACGTCGGTGGCGGCGCTCGCGGTGGTGGACATGGTCAAGGGCGTGGACCGCTCCGCCGCCATCACCGACCTGTTGATTACCGCCAAGTCCGGCGGGCGTTCGGGCACGTGGGAGCGGCCCGGCTTCGAATCCGACCGTTCCGTGGAGGCCTGATGGGCGCGCTCACGACACCCGAGGCGTACCTCGCATCCCTCCTCTCCGCCTTCCGCCCGCAGCGGCTGGCGTCCGAGAGCTTGCGCCTGGCCGATGCGCTGGGGCGCACCCTCGCCGACGACGCCGACGCCCTGCTCTCCGTCCCGCCCTTCGACAACTCCGCGATGGACGGTTTCGCCGTGCGGGTGGGGGATTTTGCGGGCGAGGGGCCCTGGGAGTTCGCGGTGGTGTCGGAGATCGCGGCGGGGACTGTGGGCGATGAGCTGGGCCCGGCCGAACTGGGTGGAGCCGGGGCGGCAGGCGCACGTCCGTCCGCCGCCCGCATCATGACCGGCGCACCCGTGCCGCCGTGGGCCGACACCGTGGTCAAGGTCGAGGACACCGATGCCCCCGCGGGTGCCTCCGAACTCCCGGCAACCGTGCGGATCACGGCCGCCCCGCGACCGGGCCTCAACATCCGCTGCGCCGGCGAGGACCTCACCGCCGGCTCTCCTGCCATCCCGGCGGGCACGATTCTCGGCGCCCGCTCGCTGTCCGCACTCGCTGCGATCGGCTACGGGCAGGTGGGGGTGGTGCGCAGGCCTCGCGTCGGCGTCGTCGCCACCGGATCGGAACTGGCGCGCCCGGGCGAGCCGCTCGGGCCGGGCATGATCCCCGACTCCAACTCCACGCTGCTGGCGATGCTCGTGCGCGAGGCGGGCGGGGAGCCCACGGAGGTCCTCACGGTGGCGGACACGGCCGAAGCCTTCGGCGCGGCACTGCCCACCGACGTCGACCTCATCGTCACCTCCGGCGGCGTGTCCATGGGCGCGTTCGACCCCGTCAAGGAATACGGCCTCGCCCACGGCTGGACCTTCGAGAAAGTGGCGATGCAGCCCGGTAAGCCGCAGGGCCACGGGCGCAGCCCGGGTGGCGTGCCCGTCATCTGCCTGCCCGGCAACCCCGTCTCCGTGGCGGTGTCCTTCGCCCTGTTCGTGCGGCCCTACCTCGCCCGCCTCCTTGGTCACGCCGAGCACCCCGCCCGGATGCTACCGGCCGGCGCTGGCTGGACCACCCCCGCCGGTCGGCGCCAGTACCTGCCCGCGCGCGTGGTTCCGGGCGACCCGGACGTTGTGGTGCCCGTGCACGAACGGGGCTCGGGCTCGCACCTGGTGGCCGCGTTGCACCACGCCGAGGTGCTGGCCGTGGTGCCGGCAGACAAAGAGGAGGTCCGGCCAGGGGACCTCCTCCAGGTCATTCAATTATAGGAACGTTGCTAACTGGTGAGTCTGAGCGGTTTCGTGCGCACAACCGGCCTTTTCAAGCCCAGATTCACCAGTTAGTTACGGCGATCAGTGGTCGGCACCGGACTTCCACCCGGCAATCCTCGCCGGACGCCGTTCGCGGGACGATTTGAGCTTCATCTTCGTATATACGAAGATACGGCCGAAATCGTCCCGCGAAGGGACCACCTCTCCGTCACACCCCAATCTGGGCGGTGACAATTGGGGCAATTGTGACTGGTGTGAATAGGGTTGGGGCAGGCAGAAAAACAAGCGCCCGCCGGCAAATTATCGGCGCCGGCAGGTTTCGCCCCAATAGGTTGGGGCCGGCCTCGGCACCAAAACCGGCCTCGACACCAGGGTGGATTGAAATATTTTGGACGATTCCGGGGCGATCTCCTCATATAGAAAGATCGCCCCGGAATCGTCCAGTATTTTTAAATCGCTCAGCCCGGCCACGGTGGCCAACATCCGCGGGCGATCAGTGGTCGGCGCCGCGCATCTGGTCCACGGCGTGGGGCAGGATCGGGATGATCACTTCCATCCCGTCCGTCACTCCGCCCACCGAACCGGGCAGGTTGACCACCAGGGTGCGGTTGCGCCCGAGCACCATGACGCCCGCGCGCGAGCGGGACAGGACTGCCGACGGCGAGCCCTTCTTGATCCCGTGGTAGCGGATCGCCTCCGGGATGCCGGGGATGTCGAAGCGCAGGAGCGGGTCCATCGCGCGGGCCGTGTAGTCCTGGGGCGAGATGCCGGTGCCGCCGGTTGTGATCACGACGTCGACCTCGTCGTACGCCGCGGTCTGGACGGCTTCGGCGATGGCGCGGACATCGTCGTGAACCACGGTGGCGGTGACGACCTTGACGCCGGCCTCTTCGAGATAGCGCACGGCGGTGGGGCCGGAGATGTCCTCCCGCTTGCCGGCGGCGCTTCGATCTGAGATCGTGATAACGGCAGCTGAAATACTCATAGGCTCATTATAAATTAAGTAAACGTTCGCTCAAGAATGTTTAGGAACGTCTTGCTTAACGAAGCCTGCGACCCAAGGACACACATGTTCAAGAAGATCGCCGCGGTCGCCGCGGTTACCCTCCTCCTCGTCGCCTGCTCCCAGGGCGCCGGTAACGACGCCGGCTCCGGCCCTGGCAGCCCGGGCGGCTCGGGTGCCAGCAGCCCCGCCAGCTCCGAGCTCATCGTCTTCGCCGCAGCCTCTCTCAACACGGCGTTCCCGCAGATCGCCGAGGAGGTCTTCGGCCCGGATAACCCGGGCGTCAACGTCACGTTCTCCTTCGAGGGCTCCTCCTCGCTGGCGGAGAAGATCCTGGCCGGCGCCCCGGCGGACGTCTTTGCCTCCGCGAACGTGGGCAACATGGACAAGGTGGGCGACCTCGCCGTCTCCCCCGCCGAGTTCACCAAGAACACGCTGCGCCTCATCGTGCCCGCGGGCAACCCGGCCGGTGTCACGGACTTGGCCTCGGCCAACGCGGCGAAGTTGGTGGTGTGTGCGCCGCAGGTGCCGTGCGGGGCGGCCACCACGCAGCTTGCCGAGCACCTCGGGCTCACGCTTACGCCGGTCTCGGAGGAGCAGTCGGTGACGGACGTGCGCACGAAGGTGGAGACCGACGAGGCCGACGCGGGCCTCGTCTACGTCACCGACGCGATGCTGGTGGCGGACAAGGTGAAGATCGTCGATGTCCCCGGCATCACTGACGTCGGCACCTCCTACATGATCGCCACCCTCACCGACGCCCCGAATCCCGACGCCGCGAAGGCCTTCCTTGACGCCGTCATGTCGGAGAAGGGTCAGGCCATCCTCGCGGAGTACGGGTTCGGCACGGGCGCGGGCGAAACCAAGTAATGCGCGGCATCCCGCGGGGCTTTTGGCTGCCGGCCACGATTGCGCTAGCCATGCTTATCCTGCCGTTGGTGGGCATGGCCTCGCGGGTGCCGTGGGCGGAGCTGGGGCCGATCCTCACCTCCGCCGCGTCCACAGACGCGCTGTGGCTCTCACTGCGCACGTGCCTTCTTTCCATGGCGATTTGCCTGGTGGTGGGAACGCCGCTCGCGCTCATGTTCGCGCGCGCCGCTGAGGCGCCCCGGCGCCCGGCGTGGCTCACCCCGCTGCGCACGTTCGTCCTCGTGCCGTTGGTGATGCCGCCGGTGGTGGCCGGCCTGGCCTTGCTCACCACATTCGGCCGGCGCGGGCTGTTCGGCCCGGCGCTGGACGTGGCGGGCATCCAGATCCCGTTCACCACCACGGCCGTGATCTTGGCCCAGGTCTTCGTGTCTTTGCCCTTCCTCGTCACCACTGTGGAGAGCGCCGCGCGCGCCGCCGGCTCCGACCTCGAGCACGCCGCCGCGGGCCTGGGCGCCAGCCGGTGGGTGCAGTTCAGCCGCATCACGGTGCCGGTGCTCGGCCCGTCGATCATCTCGGGCGCGGCCCTTGCGTTCGCCCGCTCGCTCGGCGAATTCGGCGCCACCATCACCTTCGCCGGCTCACTCCAGGGCACCACACGCACGCTCCCCCTCGAGGTCTACCTCCAGCGCGAACAAGACCCCGACTCCGCCCTCGCCCTCGCCCTCCTCCTCATCCTGATCGCGTTGCTCGTCACCGCGCTCACCACCGCCATCGAGGCCCGCAGCTCTCGCCGCTTTGCCAACGACGCCGGTGCCCCGGGTGGGGGCCGGGAGGACGGCGTCGGGAACGACACCGAGGCTGGGCGGAAGATACAGGCGCCGGTGGGCTTCGTGCTGGACGCGGACGTGCCCGAGAGGCACGTGCGCTACCGGCTGGAGGCCGAGCCGGGCGAGACGATCGCGCTCATCGGGCCGAACGGCTCGGGGAAGTCGACGGGGATCCGGCTACTGGCCGGAGATATCACGAGCCCGGGGTCGGTGGTGGAGAAACCGGCCGCCGTGGGGTTCTTGGACCAGTCGCCGGCGTTGTTCCCGCACATGTCCGTGCTCGACAACGTAGCCTTCGGGCCACGGTGCGCCGGGGTGGGCAAGGCCGAGGCGCGGGAGCGGGCGCGGGCCGAGCTGGCCGCCGTCGGGATGGCCGGGCAGACGGAGCGTAACCCGCGCGAGCTGTCGGGAGGGCAGGCACAGCGCGTGGCACTGGCCCGGTTGCTCGCCGTGGACCCGCAGCTGCTCCTGCTGGACGAGCCCTTCGCCGCGCTCGACTCCACCGCCACCGCGCAGCTGCGCGCCATCATCGCGCGGCGGGTGGCGGGCATTACCACGGTGATCGTCACGCACGACATCGTCGACGCCCTCACCCTTGCCGACCGCGTGGCCGTGCTCGAGGGAGGGCAGCTCGTGGCGCTCGCGCCGATGCAGGAGGCGCTCAGCCGGCCGGCCACGGCGTTCGTGGCGAGCTTCGCGGGCGTCAACATGCAGTTCGGGCAGATGGGCGGCGATGGCCTGCGATCCGGGGCCGTGACCTTCCAGGGCGTGGCCGACGGGCTGACCGACGGCGACGCCGGTGCCGCCGTCTTCGACCCCACCTCCGTCTCGCTTCGCACCCAGCGAACTCCCGGTTCGCCGCGCAACGTGTTCGAGGGCCGGGTGCAGTCTATGAGCACCGGGGCCGTGGGGGTGAACGTGATGCTGGATATCGGCTCTGCGACGCCGATCCACGCAACCATCACCGCGGCCGCAGCCGCCGAGCTCGGGCTGGAGGAGGGGGCTGCCGTGTATGCCGAAGTGAAGGCGATGCAGGTGCGACTCATCTCCATTTCGCACGGTGCAAATGTGAATAAGTAGCTACCGGGGCGTAAGATGAGTGTGTGCGTTGCCCGATCCGGGCGGCGCTGACCTGAAAGGAGTCCACCCATGGTCAACATCATCGGAACGATTATCTTCGGAGCTGTGATCGGCTTCCTCGCCCGCTTCATCCGAAAGGACGCCCCGATCTCCGTGCTGGCAACTGTCGGCCTCGGTGTGGCCGGCGTGGTGGTCGGTAACCTGATCCTCCAGCTCTTCAGCTACCCAACCGACACGCCCGGCATTGATTGGATCCGCTGGATCGTGGCCACCGTGCTCGCGATTTTCTTCATCGGCATCTACCTGGGCCGCGCGGGTAAGAAGAACTAAGCGGCGCTGAACGGGGGCGGCGGGCGAAGGCCCGCCGCCCCCTTCGCGCATCTGCAACGTTAGTTCCCAAGATGCAACACCAAAATGCGGCTTTTTGCCGTTGCACATCGCGAATTAGCGTTGCACCTGCGGAGGTGAGGGGCCGGGCCGAACCAGAATGGCCAGGCCAGACAGGCCGAACCGGGCAGGGCCGCAAACCGGCCGAAAACATAAATGAGGCGGGCCGCCATCCACGCTAGGCGGCCCGCCTCGGGCAGACGCTCTGACCTTCAGGGAGAAGACTGCACAAATTCCTTCTCCAGCCAGTGCGTCAGGTTTCATCACACACACGAAAGGGAAGACCTTGAAGGAGATCTCCTTGCGATGTCTCTAGTATGGCAATCGATACTTAGATATCCATTGATGATTTCTGGGAGTTTTCTGGGAAATCTTTACCTCCCGCCGCAACCCAAACAGGCGCCCGAGAACCCGCGGTTTTCCGAGCCATTAGACCCATGACTGTGGCGTACGGAACATTAAGATGGCTTTCATGAACGACGCCCCACGCGCCGCGTCCAACGACGGACCCGCCCCCACCACCACGCCCGCAACCGGCCAGCCCTCGGCTGCCCGCCCAGCCCCCGGCCAAGCCCAACCCACGGCCACCCCGGCTGGCGCATCCAAGCCCCGCGCTAAGCGCCCGGCCCGCCGCCCACGCAAGGCACCGGCCGCCCAGCGCTGCACGCCGCTTGGCGCGAAGGAGAAGATCGGCCTGATTCTGGGCGCGATCGCCTTCGCGTTCCCATTCGTGGTGGATATCCCGAACCTGGAGCCCCTGGGCGAGCGCATGCTGGCGATCTTCCTGCTGGCCATTATTTTCTGGATCACGGAGCCGATTCCGCTCACGGCCACGGCGGTGCTCGTCATCTTGCTGGAGGTGCTGTTCGTGGCCAAGGGCGGCGTCTTCACCCCGAGCCTCGACCCCTCCAGCCCCGACGCCGCCACCATCGCCGACCAACTCCTGCCCTCCTCGGCCTACTTCGCCGCGCTCGCCAACCCGGTCATCATCCTGTTCCTGGGCGGCTTCATGATCGCCCACGGCGCCGAAAAGTACGGCCTGGACCGCAACCTCGCCTCGGTCATGCTGCGCCCGTTCCCCGATAGCGCCCGGGCCACCACCGCGGGCCTCATGCTCATCACCGCGATCCTGTCGATGTTCATGTCGAACACGGCTACCACGGCCACGATGTTCGCCGTCGTCGCCCCCATCCTCAAGGGCCTGCCGAAGGGCAAGGCGCGCGCCGGCGTCGCGCTGTCCATCCCGCTCGCGGCAAACGTGGGCGGCATCGGCACGCCCGTCGGCACCCCACCCAACGCGATCGCTATCGGCGCGCTGGCCGAGCGTGGCATCACCGTCTCCTTCGTGGACTGGATGATCATGGCCGTGCCGTTCATGGCGATCATCCTGCTGTTCTCCTGGCTGTTCCTCTCCTTCGTGTTCCTCCCGAAGGACGCCCGCATCCACGTGGAGATGACCTCGAACTGGGACCGCACCTCGAACGCCCGCATCTTCTACGCAATCGCCGCAATCACCATCCTGCTGTGGATGAGCGAGCCGCTCCACGGCGTCTCATCCAACACGGTGGGCTTCTTCCCGGTCGTAGCCCTGCTGTGCCTCAAGGTCATGGGCGGCGCGGACATCAAGGCGCTCGACTGGTCGGTGCTGTGGCTGGTCTCGGGCGGCATCGCGCTCGGCACGGGCGTCGGTGCCACGGGCCTGGACGCCTGGCTGGTCGGCTCGGTGCCGTGGGAATCCCTGGGCGGAGTGTGGATCGTCGCGATCCTCGGCCTCATCGGGTTCGGTATGGCGAACGTCATCTCTCACTCCGCGGCCGCGAACCTCCTCGTCCCGCTGGCCGTGTCGCTGGCCGTCTCCCTCGACGGCGTGGACACCATCACGGTCAGCGTGGTCGTGGCGATCGCCTGCTCGCTGGGCATGTCGATGCCGATCTCCACCCCGCCCAACGCGATCGCGTACTCCACGGGCGAGATCAAGATCTCCCAGATGGCGCTGCTCGGCATGGTGGTGGGCACGGCCGCCACCGCCGTCCTCATCTTCGCCCTGCCTACCGTCTGGTCTGCCATGGGGTTGCTGTAACGATGGGGTTCCCGACGACGTCCGACTCGGTCGCGTTCAACCGCGCACCATTCCATACCCCCGCGCTCGACACGGCGAACTTCGGCGTCCAGCCGTCGATCCCGATTGTGGACGCGCGCCCGCTCGACGTCGTCATGCTCGGCACCGACCCCGCCACCGCGGCAGTCCCCGAGTGGCTCGCGGAGGGGTTGCGCGGGGAGTGCCGGGTCCACCTCATGGCCGACCTGACCGAGCTCATCGAGCGGGAGCCGGAGCTGGACGAGCTCGCCGTCGTGACCCTGACCGTGGACAAGCACGGGCTCGGCCCCGGTCACCCCCTGTTCGACTTCATCGCCGCCCCCGGACATGAGGACGTGCGCGTGGCGCTACTCGCCACTGAGCGCGAGATCAGCGGCCTGTCCGCCCTCGCCGACTCCAACCGCCTCGACCTCCTCGCTTACCTCCCCGACATCCCCCACCTGCCCTTCACTCGCGACATCCGCACCCAGCTGCGCCGCTACCGCAAGAACACTCGCGTCAAGGCCGGCGGGCGCCGCGAGCGCGCCACGGTGGACGAGCGCTTCGCCCTCCACCTCGACGCCTCCGACCTGGAGATCGTCCACCGGATCGTCGAACTCGCCGACGAGCTACTCGGCTACCAGCCGCGCGTCCACCACCCGCCCAACACGCGCCTGACCACCGAGGGCGAACGGGTGGAGGAGATCACGCTGGCGCTGTCGGGGCAGGTCGCGCTCGAGATGCGTTCCGACGTCGGCGACGTCACCATGCACCGCTCCACCACCGGCCGCCTCATCGGCATGCTGGCCCTGACCTCCGGCCGCAACGCGTTCTTTACCTCGCGCACGACCACCAACGTGGTGGCCGTCCAGCTCACCTTCGAGCAGATGAACTACATTTGGAGCCACAATTCGGAGATCCCCTCCCTGGTGGCGGCGCTGTTCGTGCGCTCGTTTGACCGGCGCCTGCGCCGCTCGGAAGATATTCAGATCGAGCAGGTGGAGCTCACTGCCGAACTCGAGCGGGAGCGCGCCAACCTTGCCCAGGCTCTGCGCAACCTCGAGGCGGCCCGCGCCGAGCTCATGAGCCAGGCGCGTTTCGCGTCGCTCGGCGAGCTCGCGGCCGGAGTGGCCCACGAGCTCAACAACCCGATGGCCGCCATCGAACGCATCGGCGACCACCTCTACGACGACGTCCACGCCCTCACCTCCACCGCGAAGGACCAAAAGTGGGCGCGGCGCGTGCTGGCGGCGATGGACGCGGCTCACGGGGCGGCGTCGTTAACAACGCGCGAGGAGCGAAAGATTCGGCGCGAACTGGAAGCGGTGACGGGTGACCGGGCCGCGGCCCAGCGCCTCGTGCTCGCCGGAATCCACGACCCAGGCTTCGCCAAGGAAGTCCTGCGCTCGCGCGGCATCGACCTGGAGACCGTGGAGCTGGCGGCGTCGATCGGCACGGGCCTGCGCAACATTTCCACGGCCACACACCGGGTAACCGAGCTGGTGGCCTCGCTGCGCTCCTACGCGCGCCCCGACGGCGACCCCATCACGAACGTGGACGTGCACGTGGGTCTCGACGACACCCTCCGACTCGTCTCCCATCGCCTCCTCAACGTCGAAGTGGAACGCGACTTCCACACCATCCCCCACATCACCGGCAACCCCGGCCAACTCTCCCAAGTGTGGACCAACCTCATCACCAACGCCGCCGAAGCCATGGCCGACCAGCCGGGCGCCCGCATCCGCATCACCACCGGCGTGGAGGGCGGCAACGTCACCGTGGCGATCGCCGACAACGGGCCCGGCATCGCACCCGACATCCAGAAGAACATGTTCGAACCGCGCTTCACCACCAAGGGCGGGCAGGTGCGGTTCGGGATGGGGATTGGACTGTCGGTGGTGCGGTCAATGGTCACGCGGCACGGCGGCCACATCCGCGTGGACACCGGGCCGAGCGGCACCACCTTCACCGTGTCGCTGCCAATCGCCGGGCCGCCGAGGGAGGCTGAGGGCGCTGGTACGGGCCGGGCGGACGGCGTCACAACAAGCCAAATAGCAGAGCAGAGAGCCGAGTAGGAGGAACCATGAAACTTGCAATTCTCATCGTGGAGGACGAGCCGGAGGTGCGCGCCTCCATCGAGCGCGACCTCATCGACTTCGCTGACGTGGCTCGTATCGAGCCCGCCGAGGACGTCGAGGACGCCTGGGAGGTGGTGGACGACATCGACGAAGACGGCGACGCGCTCGCCCTCGTCCTGTGCGACCACCGCATGCCCGGCACCACCGGCGTGGAATTCCTGGTGCAGATGATGGACGACGATCGGACCGTGGACACTCGCAAGGTGCTCGTGACCGGGCAGGCCGACCTGTCCGACACGATCCGCGCCGTCAACGACGCCGACCTCGACCACTACATCGCCAAGCCCTGGCAACCCGAGGAGTTACGCGAGACCGTGCGGCAGATGCTCACCGATTATGTGGAGGTCAGCGGGATTAATCCGCTGCCGCACCTGGCCGTACTTGACCCGGAGCGTGCGATGGAGCTGGCGCGGGACTTCTCGATCGCCGACTAGCCGGTGCCGGGCGGTCAGCGGGGGCCGAAGGGGATCTCCTGCGTGCGGCCGGCGAGCACGTCGATGAAGAGGACGCGCCCAACCAGCGGGTGGCCAGCCCCGGTGATGAGCTTGATGGCCTCGGCGGCCATGACCGCGCCCGTCTGGCCGGGCGCCGCGCCCATGAGCCCCACCTCGGCGGTGGTGGGCAGGGAGCCGGCGGGAGGTTCAACGGGGAAGAGGTCGCGCAGACAGAGCCCGTCAGGACCGGGGAATCCGGCGGCCACGGCCCGCGGCCCAGTCCAGAACACCGACACTTGGGCCTGCCAGCCCAGCAGCGCACCCCACACCACGGGGATGCCGGCACGCGCGGCAGCATCGGAGATGAGGAACCGGGTGGGCAGGTTGTCCGTGCCGTCCAGCACGAGGTCCCAGCCGGCCAGCACCCCATCGACGTTATCCTCCGTCAGCCTCACGGGGAAGGTCTCCACAGCAAGGCCCGGGTTGAGCTCCTTGAGCCGACGCGCCGCCGAAGCCACCTTGAGCTCCCCGACCGCGGCGGTCGAATGGATAACCTGGCGTTGAAGATTGGTGAGGTCCACGCGGTCGGCGTCCACGACGCCGACCGCGCCCACTCCCGCCGCCGCCAGATAGAGCAGCGCTGGCGATCCGAGGCCTCCGGCCCCGATCATCAGCACCCGCGCCCCTAGCAACCTCCGCTGTCCAAGCTCGCCGATCTCCGCCCGCGCGATGTGGCGCGCGTAGCGTTCCCGCTGGTCGAGGGTCAGTTCGGGGCCTGGCTCCACGAGCGGGGCGATCATCCCAGCCGAACTGCTCTTCACGCCCACCTCAGCCTCCGGCGAACGGGGGTAGAACGTCCACGCGCGGGTCGTCGGGGAGGACGGCCTCCCGCTCGGCGTGCTTGCCGTTCACCAGGAAGGAACACAGGCCCAGGACGCGGGTGAGGCGGTCGGGGTCGGCGGGGGCGACGGCGTCGTGAACGCGCGCCGCCAACTCCTCGACCGTGGCGCCCTGCGGGACCTCCACGGTGGCGGTGTCGGTGCCGGCGGCGTCGGCTGCCGCGGCGAAGAAACGAAGCTCGGCGATCATGCACTCTCCTCGAAAAACGGTTCGGGCTTCCACAGGGGCGTGGGCTCGTCGGCGCGCGCCCGGATGATCCACCATAGCGCCTCGACCGCGAGCGCGCCCGCCAAGCCGATCAGCGTGGCTTGCCACATCATGGGGCCGTTGGAGGAGTCGAGCATGAAGATGCGCTGCGTGAGGTCCCAGTTGAAGATCACGCCGTACCCGACCAGCGGCAGCACCACGAGCGCGAGCTTCCACGCAGAGAGCGGGCGGGCGATGCAGAACAGCACCCAGGACGAGGGGATGATGAGGGCCACGAGCGCCGCGGTCGACTCTTGCACGTGCACGTCCGGCACGTCCCACCCGGAGGCAACCATGTAGGCGAGGAACGACGTCGTCCCGACCACCACCCCCGCCGGCACCGCGAAGCGCAGCACGCGGCGCACGAAGTGTGGCCGCGCCCGGTTGTGATTCGGGGGCAGAGCGAGGATGAAGGCGGGGATGCCGATGGTGAACCAGCCGGTGATCGTCACGTGGATCGGCATGAAGGGGAAGGGCACGGCGGCGAGGATCACGAGGATCGCGAGGAAGGCGGAGTAGATCGTCTTCGTGAGGAAGAGGTTGGCGACGCGCTCGATGTTGCCGATTACGCGCCGGCCCTCGGCCACGACGTGCGGGAGGGTGGCGAAGCGGTTGTCAAGCAGGACGATCTTGGCCACCGCGCGGGTGGCGGCGGAGCCGGAGCCCATGGCGACACCGATGTCGGCGTCTTTGAGGGCGAGGACGTCGTTGACGCCGTCGCCGGTCATGGCCACCGTGTGCCCGTTGGATTGGAGGGCCTTGACTATGTCTTGCTTCTGGTCGGGGCGTACGCGCCCGAACACGCGGTTGTGCTCGATGGTGCGGGCGAAGTCGTCCGGCTCGATGTGGCGGGCGTCGACGGGCGTGCCCTGCTCGACGCCGAGGCGCTCGGTCACGGCCCCCACCGACGCCGCGTTGTCGCCCGAGATCACCTTGACTTCTACGTCCTGCTCGGCGAAGAACTCGAGGGTGGCGCGGGCGTCGGGGCGGATCTTCTGCTCGAAGATGATGAGGGCAAGCGGAGTCACGACGCCGGGCGCGCCTTCCTCGCCGACCTCCCGTTCGGCCCTTCCCAGCATAAGGACGCGGCGGCCCGTGGCCCCGATCTCCTCAGCGCGTGCGGCGGCAGGGTGGTCGCCGCCGAGGACATCCGGGGCGCCCATAACGTACGTGACCCTGTCCGGCCGAGCGAACGTGGCCCCCGACCACTTCGTGGCCGAACTGAACGGCGCCCGCTCGGCCACCTCCCAGGCCTCGCCCTCCACCGAAAAGTGCTCGGCGATGGCTTGCGCGGTAGCGTTCGGGTCCGGGTCGGTAGCCACCAGCTGCGCCAGGATCTGGGCGCACTCGCTTTCCTGCGCGTTCGGCTCACCACGGCCGACTGTGCCGTCGGCGCCCTCGGCCCCGCCGTCGTGCCCCGCACTGTCGACGCGAGCCGCGCGGCCGGCGTCGTGAACAACCTCAAGTTCGGCGAACACCAGCGTGTTCTCGGTCAGCGTGCCGGTTTTGTCGGCGCAGACCACGTCCACGCGCGCCAGCCCCTCGATCGCGGGCAGCTCCTGGACCAGGCACTGCCGCTTGCCGAGCCGGATCACCCCGAGCGCGAACGCCGTGGACGTGATGAGCACCAGGCCCTCCGGCACCATCGGCACCAGCGCGCCCGTGATCTCCAGGACCACGGCGCGGTAGCTGTGGACGCCGTCGCTGGTCTGTGAATAAATCGTCAGCAGGCCCACGGGGATGAGCACCCACGTGATGTATTTCAGGATCGTGTTGATGCCCGCCTGCAACTCCGAACGCGCGAGCGAAAACCGGGAGGCCTCCGCGGCGAGCTTGGCCGCGTACGAATCCGCGCCGACCTTCGTCACCTCATAATCGCCCGACCCGGACACGACAAACGACCCCGACATGATCGGATCCCCCGGCGCCTTCCGCACCGCGTCCGACTCTCCCGTCAGGTTCGACTCGTCCACCGACAGGTAGTCCGAGGCGCGCACCACGCCGTCGACCACGATCTGGTTCCCCGCGCCGACCCGGACGACGTCGTCGAGCACCAGCTCCTCCTGGGCCACCTCGGTAAGCTCGCCGTCGCGCCACACGCGCGGGCGCTCCTCCCCCACGATCACGAGGGACTCGAGCGTGCGCTTCGCGCGCAACTCCTGGACGATGCCGATGCCGGAGTTCACCACGATGAGCAGGCCAAACGCGCCGTTAATGAGCGATCCGGTGGTCATCACCATGACGAACAGGACGAACAGGATCGCGTTGATCCGCGTGAAGACGTTCTGGCGGACGATCTGCCCCACGGACTTGCCCGTGCGCGGGGGGAGCTCGTTAGCGCGGCCGTCACGACGCCGTTCCTCAACTTCCGCCGACGTCAAGCCGAGCGTTGTAGCTGGCATGCTATCTCTTCCTGTAAAGGGTCTTGCGCTGGTAGTGCGGCTCGGACGTGACGAGGATGCCCAAGTTGCGGAAAATCCCCTCGTCCACCGTGCCCAGGATCGTGGTGGTGTGCACGTCGCAGCCCTCAAGGTTGCGCAGCTGCTCAAGCGCGAGGCGGGCCTCGGGCGACGTCGACGCCGACACCGACAGCGCGATCAGCACCTCGTCCGTGTGCAGGCGCGGATTACGCGAGCCGAGGTGCTCGGTCTTCAGGGTCTGGATCGGCTCGATTGACTCCGGGGAGAGCAGGTGCAACTCCGGATCGATGCCGGCCAGGTGCTTGAGGGCGTTGAGCAACATCGCCGCCGAACAGCCCAGTAGCGGGGAGGTCTTGCCCTGGATGATCGTGCCGTCGCGCAACTCGATCGCGCAGCCCGGCTCGCCCGTCGCCTGCTCAATCGCGAGCGCCGGCTCCACCACGCGCCGCTCCTCCGCCGTGATCCCGGCCTCCGCCATGATGAGCGCAATCCGGTCCGACTGCGCCGGCTCCAGGTCATTCGCTGCCTCATCCACCAGCGCCTTGTAATACCGGCGCACGATCTCCTGGCGGGAGGCGCGCCGGACGGCGTCGTCGTCGGAAATGCACATGCCCACCATGTTCACGCCCATGTCCGTGGGCGACTTGTACGGCGACTCGCCCATCATCAGCTCGAGCAGCGAGCGCAGCAGCGGAAAGACGTCCACGTCGCGGTTGTAGGACGTGACCTGCTTGCCGTAAGCGGCGAGGTGGTAGGGGTCAATGACGTTGTTGTCCTCGAGGTCCGCGGTCGCCGCCTCGTAGGCCAAGTTCACCGGGTGCTCCAGCGCGATATTCCAAATCGGGAAGGTCTCGAACTTGGCGTAACCGGCCGGGACGCCCCGCTTGAACTCGTGGTAGATCTGGGAAAGGCAGGTGGCGAGCTTACCCGATCCCGGGCCGGGCGCCGTGACCAGGATGAGATCGCGGGAAGTGCGGACGTAATCGTTGCGGCCCAGCCCCTCATCCGACACGATCAGCTTCGTGTTCGACGGGTAACCCGGGATCGTGTAATGGTGGGCCACCTTCAGGCCCAGGCGCTCCAGCCGGTCCGAGAACTGGTGCGCCTGGCGGTTACCCGCCTCAATCTGCGTCATCACCACGTTCTCCACCAGGAACCCGCGCTCGCGGAACACGTCAATCAGGCGCAGCACGTCCTCCTCGTACGTAATCTGCAAGTCGCCGCGCTTCTTCTGCCGCTGAATGTCCTTCGCGTTGAGGCAGACCAGGATCTCGATCTGGTCCTTGATCTGCTCCAACATCACGATCTTGTTGTCCGGCGTGAAGCCGGGCAGGACGCGGGCAGCATGATTATCGTCGAAGAGCTTGCCGCCCATCTCCAAGTAGAGCTTCCCGCCGATCCGCTCACGCCGCTCACGAATGTGGGCCGACTGCATATCAATGTACTTGTCCCGATCAAAACCGATCGACGACGGGGTTGGGCCGGACAAATCTTGCGACACAGTTACTCCTTCACGCCTCGCACGCTGGGGCCGCGGCTTTGGGGCCGCCGCACCTCCCACAGCACACCGCCCTGGGCGGGTGGGGTGCCGGATCACGCTTTGGGTCGCGTGGCCCGGAACCGTGCCGGAGCAAAAGTTCGCGCACCACGCGACCTTCAACCGTCCTAGTCTAAACGCGACCGCCCCGCCGTGCGAAGTAGACCGGGGGATGACCTCGGGGCGCGCGTTCTTTCGTTTCTCGTCACCAAAAGGGTTTTGTGCACTCCAAAATCGGCCGTTTAAGTGACGCGAAAACACTGTGCGTGACGAGAAACGCAGGGCAGGGGTTCGGTGGCGGCTAGGCGCGGCGGGGCGACGTCGTCGGGCGGGTTGGCGTCGGCGACAGGTGGCGGCTAGGCGCGGCGGGGGCGACGACGTCGGGCGTCGAGAATAAAGCCGATGACGATGGCCGCGAGGGCGGGGGTCGTCCAGCCCATCTGGAGGTCGGAGGCGGGGAGGGCGTCGACGGCGGGTTTGATCGCGAGGAAACACTCGGAGGCGGCGATCAGGCCGGCCTCGGCGAACGCGACCACGGCGGCGGCGAGCGCGCCGAGCTTGTACGCCCAATCAAGGGCGAAGGGCAGCGCCAGCTCGACCAAGCCCAACACCACGATGACGATCGCGATCGGGTAAATGAACTGGTTGAGCGGGGCCACAAACTCGAGAATCCGCTCCAGGCCAAGGTTCGCGAGCGCCACCGACACCACGATCTGCACCGCGATCACCACCGGGCGCGGGACCACGCGCAGGAGCCGGGTGAAGTAGGCGGTGGAGGCGGTGAGGAGGCCGATCGTCGTCGTGAGGCAGGCGAGCAAAGTGATGATGCCGAAGATGACCTGGCCCATCGAGCCAAACATCTGGCCCGCCACGGACGCGAGCAGCTCCGCGCCATTCGTGAAACCCATGCCCGCCTGGCGCGCGCCGATCAGGGCCAGGCCCACGTACACCACGGCCAAGCACGCCCCCGACACCAGGCCCGCCTTCATCATCCCACCAATGCGGGCGGCGCGGGTGGCGGCGCCGCGCTTCTTCAGTTCCGTCACGATCACGACACCGAACACGAACGTGGCCAGCACGTCCATCGTGTAGTAGCCCTTGATCATGCCGCTGGTCAGCGACGACGGCTCCGTGGACACCGCGTTCGCGATCTGCGGCAGGCGGATGAGGGCCCCGACGATCAGGAGCGCGAGGAAGCCCAGGAGGAGCGGGGTGAGGACGCCGCCGACGCGGTCCACGACCTTGCGCGGATTGACCAAGTACAGCGTGGAGACCGCGAAAAACACCAGCGTGAAGACGAGGAGAGGCGTGCCGGAGGTGTGGGCGGCGTCGGAAACGAACGGGCGAGTGGACATCTCGTAGGCGACCGTGGCCACGCGCGGCACAGCGTACAGCATGCCCGTCGACAGGAAGATTGCCAGCGTGAACAGGAAGCCGGCCGGTCGACCGATGCGCATCGCGACGCCGCCGGCCCGGAGCTCGCCGGCCGTTTCGGTGGCGTTCACCACCATCGCTAAGACCGGTAGCACGACGCCCGTCAGCAAGAAACCCAGGAGGACCGCCGGGAGGTGGCCGACCGAGTTCGCGCCGATCATCACCGGGAAGATCAAGTTGCCCGCGCCGAAGAACATGGCAAACAGGGCGAAACCGACGATGACGGGGGTGGGCATCTTGCTCGTTGGTGTTGGCGTGCTCACTGTGTGTCCCCTCGTTGTGTAGTTGTGCAAGTGGGCCGGTTGGCCGGGTGGGCCGGTTGGGCGGGCCACTCCCCCGTATGGCAGGCTACCCCGCGAGCCCGGGCTGACCGTAGATCACTGGTCGCAAGTACCACATGATGTTCGCCATGTTTACCGGAGAAATCGCCCGGTCCGCCGGCCCCAGGCTTGACCCCGGGCTTGACCGGGCGTCGTCGGGCATGAAAAATCCTCCGGCGCGGGCAAACCCGTACCGGAGGACTCTGGCGGTGGAGGCGGGATTTGAACCCGCGGTAGCTATTAACTACACAGCATTTCGAGTGCTGCACCTTCGGCCGCTCGGACACTCCACCTCGGCACGCCATCTTAACCGAATTTCGTGCCGCTGAGCAATTCGCCCTCGGGGTGAGCCGCCCCACGGCCCGCACCCCGCGTCGCGAGCCGGCTCGAACACCCGGCCGGCCAGCCCTTACACCCGCCGCGCGGCGAACCACTCCCGCAGCTGCCGCCCCGCCTGTTCCTCGGCCACCCCACCGAATACTTCGACTTCGTGGTTGAGGCGGGCGTCGCGCAGGACGTCGCGGACGGACCCGGCGGCGCCGGCCTTCTCATCCCAGGCCGCGAACACCACCCGCGAGATCCGGGCGTTTACGATCGCCCCGGCACACATCGTGCACGGCTCGAGCGTCACATACAGCGTGCACCCGGCCAGGTTCCACGAGCCGCGCGCCCGCCCGGCCTCGCGCAGCGCGTTGATTTCGGCGTGCCCGGCCGGATCGTGGTCGATCTCACGGGTGTTGACCCCGCGCCCGATCTCCCGTCCGGCCTCGTCCACGACGACGGCGGCGACGGGGACGTCGCCCTCGGCCCCGGCGCCGCCGGCCAGCTCGAGCACCAGGTTGATCCACGATTTTTCCATACCGACATCGTATCGATCCAGAAACGCAACCGCCCTGAACGCGGTAGATTAGAGCTATGAAACTCCAGGTTATTGATCACCCGCTCGTCTCCCACAAGCTCACCGTGTTGCGCGATAAGAAGACACCCAGCACGGTTTTCCGCCAGCTTGTCGAGGAGCTGATCATGTTGCTGTCCTACGAGTCCACCCGCGACGTGGAGGTGGTGGACAAGCAGATCGTCACCCCGGTTGCTCCGATGACGGGCCGCGCGATGGCCACCCCGGCCCCGATCGTCGTGCCGATTTTGCGCGCGGGCTTGGGGATGCTCGAGGGCATGATGAAGTTGATGCCCACGGCCGAGGTCGGCTTCCTTGGGCTCAAACGCAATGAGGAGACGCTGGAGGCAGTCACGTACGCGAACCGCCTGCCGGATGACCTGACGGGCCGCCAGTGCTTTGTGCTCGACCCGATGCTCGCCACCGGCCACACCCTCATCGCGTCGATCGATTACCTGCTCGAGCGCGGCGCCCGCGACGTCACCGCGATCTGCATCCTCGCCGCACCGGAGGGCCTCGCCACCCTCGAGGAGCACCTGGGGGATCGCGCGAACGTGCGCGTGGTGGTGGCCGCCGTCGACGACCACCTCAACGAGAAGGGCTACATCGTCCCCGGCCTGGGCGATGCGGGCGATCGCCTCTACGGCGTCGTCGACTAGTGGCCGCCCCCGCGCCTAGCTGGCTCGGCTCCCCCGGCCCGGACTACCTGGGCCCGTCCTGGCGCGCCCGGAGGATTTATCTTCGCGACGACGACGGTGGTGCCCCTCGCGCCCACGGCTCGACGTGCGGCGGCACTGAGTTCGCCGTGTTGGTCCATGAGGTCGATGCCGCGGACCTGGTCGCCCGAACGGGCATGGCGGCCCTGTGGATCCCGGGCTTCGTGGACACGTTTTTCCACGTGGAGCATGCCGCGGCGTGGCGGGAGGCGGGCGTGGCCCTGGTGGGCCTGGACATGCGCCGGGCGGGCCGCGCGCTCATCGGCTGGCACCGCGACGACATCCGCGACATGTCCGTGCGCAACGAGGAGATCGACCGGGCGATTGAGGTGCTGCGCGCGTGGGGCGCGGACAAGGTGATCCTCATCGGGCATTCGACGGGCGGCCTTCAGGTGCCGATCTTCGCGGCGGCTCACCCTGGCGCGGCGGACGCGATCATCTTGAACTCGCCCTGGTTTGACCACAACGGCCCGGACCTGGAAAAGAAGCAGCTCACCGCCCTGGTGGACCGGGTGGGCGCGCGGCTACCGCTGTTGCGGATCGGCAAGCTCGACCCCGCCTACGCCCGCCGCCTTCACGTGGACTACGGCGGCGAGTTCCGCTTCGATCCAGCCCACAAGCCCCTCGACTCCGTGCCCGTGCTGGCCGGGTTCTTCAGGGGCGTGCGCCGGGCGCAGGCCCAGCTCGCGGCCGGATTGGCCATCCCGACGCCGATCCTCGTTGCCCATTCGAGCGCCTCGGGCAACCCTAAGAAGCCCACCGGCGCCGAGCTGGACAGCACGGACGTGGTCCTCAACGTGGGCGACATGGTCCGCCTGGCCCCGAAGCTCGGCCGGAACGTCGAGCTGTTGGCGGTGCCGGGCGGCCGGCACGACCTCTCGCTCTCCCCTGCCCCCGCGCGCACGTTCTACACCGAGCGCACGATTTCCTGGGCGCTCGACGCCACCAGCACCGCCACGCGCTACTGACCCTCGTCATATGTCAGGACCCTGTAGCTTTTCGTTGCCAAAATCGGCCGATCCGGCCTCAGAGTCCTGAGATTTGACGGCCAGCCACGCGGGCGCCGTTGTTACCGGTTATTCCACCAGCGCCGCGCAAGGACCCCGATGCCGAACGCGACGGCGAAAATGCCGACATACTGGATGATTTTGACGGCGGTAGGGTCAGCGGAGGTGGCCATAAAGATTGCAAGATTCACAAGCCCAGTCTATCCACAGGCGCCCGCCGCCGCCCGAAGGCGGCCAGCGCATTTGCTAGTCTTGGTCCAAACGCGCCCGCATCGGCGCCGCGCACCGACAGAACAGGAACTTTTGATGGGCAAGTCCAGCCGCCGTAACAAGGAAGCCAAGCCGAAGAGGCCCCGTATCCAGTTTGTTGACCGCCCGTTTGAGGGCCTGCCGTTCGAGGCGGAGCTGGTGGCGATGCGCGAGATCATCCCGGCGGCCACGCTGACGGTGATCACCACGCCGGAGTACGGCTCGCGCGAGGTCACCTTCGTCACTATCCTGCCGGGCATGGGGGCGGCGCTGCGCCGCAAGAACGGCGAAGTTCTGGTGGCGGTGCAAGCGGTGACGTCGTCGGGAGATGCGTCGCTCGACATCGCAGACCGTCTGGTCAAGGCGCTCGAGCTGGAGCCGGGAGAGTCCATCCTGCACGCCGACCTGCCCGAGCCCGGCCCGCGCCTGCAGGACGTGCTCGATGCGGACAGCGCCGGCGAGCTCACGATCCTCGATTCGTTCGAGTACTGGGTGGACGCGGAGGACGCGCAGGATCCCAACGTGCAGGCCGCAATCCAGCAGACCTCCGACCAGATGGTCCCCACCACCCAGGTGGAGGGCGTGGAGGGCGCCTACTGGTGCCGCATGCAGCGCGAGTTCCTGCGCTGGGTGCGCCCCGAATCGGAGGATAAGGTGCTCGACGGCCTTGCCCGCCTGCACTTCAAGCGCGAGCTCACGTTTGACGACGCCCGGTTCGTCGGCGCCTTCCGCGCGCTCGGCCTGCTCATCCCCGTCTTCGAGCTGGCCCCGGGCACCGAGGCGGAGGAGCTCGAGGGCCCGCTGGCCAACTTCGAGAAGGTGCTGATCGCTGCGATCACATCCGACGAGCCGCTCTCCCCCGAGGAGCGCCGCACCCGGTCGGGCATCATTTCCCGCCAGGTGACTCTGCGATAACTTCCTGCACGTTCGCGCATTCCTTTGCACATTCTTTACCTGGAATGGTTAGACTTTACGTGTGAAGGGCGAACGTGTAGCAGTCGTTATTCCGGCCAAAGATGAGGCGGAGCGCATCGGCGCGACGATCCGTGCCGCGCGCGCCATTCCCAAGGTTGACCTCATCGTGGTGGTGGACGACGGCTCCGACGACGACACGCGTTCCGTCGCCCGCGCCGCCGGCGCCACGGTGGTTCGCCACTCGGTCAACCGTGGCAAGGCCTCGGCACTGGAGACGGGCGCATCGGTGGTGGCGATGCGCGACGCCGAAGACGCCACGCCCCGCACGCTCCTCTTCCTCGACGCCGACCTAGGCGACTCCGCCATCGAGTGCGCCCCTCTGGTGGCGCCCGTGCTGGCGGGCGAGGTCGACATGACGATCGCCTACCTTCCCCCGCAGGCCGGCGCCGGCGGGCACGGCATGGTGACCGGGTACGCGCGGCGTTGGATCAAGAAGCTGACGGGCTGGGAGGCGCAGCAACCCCTGTCCGGCCAGCGGTGCCTCACGCGCGAGGCCGTGGAAGCTGCTCACCCGCTCGCCCCGGGGTGGGGCGTGGAGGTCGGGATGACGATCGACCTGCTCACCCAGGGTTTCACCGTGCAGGAGATCGCGTGCAAGCTTTACCACCGGCCCTCGGGCAACGACCTCGCGGGTCAGTTGCACCGGGCCAGCCAGTACGCCGACGTCGTCCGGGCCGTGACCGCCCGCCGGATGCGGGGCGTCCGGGTCCATTCGCGCAAGCGCTCCGGGCAGGTTCCCGAGCCGGGCGTGCCGTTCCGCGCCGTCAAGTAGGGTGAGCGCGGGCCGGCCCGTTACTAACTAGCGAATTTGGGCCCGAAACCGCCGGTTTTTCGAACGAAACTGCTCACACTCACCAGTTAGCCACGCGCGTGCTCTTTGGACAGGGGCGTTTCGAAGACGTTGCGCCCGTAGCGCTCGTTTTCGGTGCCGTCGAGCCCGGCGATCACCCACAGGCCGCCCATGTAGATCCCGCCGATGAGCGGGATGACCAGGCCGGAGTCGTTGATGAGCATGGCGATGAGTAGCGTGGTGATGGCGGCAATGGCGCCGGCGCGCAGTTCGGGGAAGTCGGTGCGGTCGCGCAGGGGATCGAGGCCGGCCCGACGCACGGCCACCACTACCCCGGTCAACACCACTGCGGCCACAATCCAGCTGGGCCACGGCACCTGCGTGAAGAGCTGGTGGGCTTTGCGCGCCACGACGTCGAGCGCCTGCCCGTCGAGGAGGGATTGGAAGAAGTGGCCGAGGTGGGTGGGGTCGGGGCGGAGCCAGTCGAGCCAAGAGATCCCGACCGCGAGCGCGGCCGCCGCCACCCCCACCACGATCACCCGCAGCGGCGTGATCCGCACGCCTCGCATCATGAGGATGAGGAGCAGGAAGCCGATGAGTAGTGGGGGCGGGCCGCCGAAGTCGGCGCCGATGTGTGGGGCGCCGTTGATGAAGATCGCCACGGATCCGAGCAGGCTCACGACGCCGACCGCGATCCACCTCCCCGCCAGCACGCGGGCCGCCACCACGGCGAGGAAGATCATTGACACAGCCCAGATGGCGAAGGGGGCGTTTGAGATGCCGTAAAAGCGCCCGCCGGATTGGGGTTGGTCGCCGAGCACGGAGCTGGCGTGCAGGTGGGAGCCGAGCATGGCGTCCACGCCAATCACCACCGCGGTGAGGCACGCGATGAGGACGGGGCCGAGCGCGATGGCGGGTAGGCCGCCGGCGTCGGGGGCAGTGAGGACGTCGCTGGTCTGGCCGGTTTCCGCCTGCTCCTCGGCGAGCCGACGCCGGGTGGCGCGCCGCACCACGAGCATCGCCAGTTCCGCGATGGCCAGGGCAATGAGGATGACGCCGACCGTGAAGCTGATCGTGGAGAAGCGGCCGGCCCGCCACCAGGGCAAGAGGTTGATGAGGAAGGAGGCCACGGGCATGGCGGCTACGACGCCGAGGGCGAAGACGTGGTGGAGGCCAAAGCGCCCGCCGCGGATCGTGATGATCATGGCGGCAAAAATGAGGGCGGCCCCGAACACGAAGAGGAGGTAGAAGAGGACGACGACGGCGCGGGTCATGATCGCGCGGTCGTTGGCGTCGACGAGGGTGGCCGGCCCGGCGTCGGAGGCGAGGAAGGTGACGGCGGCGCCGGCGGCGGTGGCGGGGGCGGTGAGGCCGAGGGCGTCGAGGATGGCGGCGTGGACGTCGACGTTTTGGATGAGGCCGCCCTTGCGGGTGGACGCCGAGGTGGCGAGCCCGTGGTGGGATTCGCCGATCACGGTTTCAAGGAAGATCTGCAGGCGGGCGGCGCGCCGGTCGGAGTCGCCGATGGAGGACACGATGAGGGTGGTGCCGGGTTCGAGGGTGGCGATGAGCTCGCCGAGCTGGCTGTCTATCGTTTCGGCGACCGCGCGGGTGTGGGCCGACACCTGGCCGGGCGGGACGAGCGCGGCCTCGAGGTGGGAGGAGGGGGTGGTGTCGCGGTGAGCGCTGCCCAGGTCGATGACCACGAGGTCGGCGTCGCTGACCAGCTCGTAGGCCTCGACCACCTGGTTGACCGTGCCGTAGGAGGAGACGGCGAGAGCGGGGCCGAGGGGGCGGCCGTCGTCGTCGGCGATGGCAACCGCGCCACCGCCGCCGATGGAGGCGACGCTGAGCCCGGCGTCGGTGACCGTGGTGGCGAGCGCGCCGAAGGCCGGGCGGAGCGGGTTGGATTCGTTGTGTTCGAGGAGCGTGTCCCACACGCCCAGGCGGCCGTCCTGGCTGAGGCTGCGCCCTACGAACGTGCCGCCGTATTCCTGGCAGGGCTGCTGGGAGTCGGCGAGGCCTCGCGTGCGCACGCCCGTGTTCAGCGTGGCCCAGCCGGCGAGCGAGCAGGTGGTGAGGTCGAAGGTGCGGACGGAGACGTTGGCGATGGCGGAGTCCTCGGCGAGGGCGAGGAGCGTGGGGGTGCGCGGGCCGACCGCTTCCCACGGCAGGCCGGTCATCCCAACGAACACGACCTTGTTACCGCGCGGCATCGGCTCGGGGTCGGGGCGCAGGAGCGGGAGGAGGATCGAGGCGAGCAACGCGAGCGCCGTGCCCACAACGATCGCGATGCCGGCGCGCCCGAGTCTCATGCTTTTTGCCATGAGATTTAGCCTAGCGTGCCCCGGGTAGACTAGCGGCCATGAGCAAGCTTCGTTTTTCGTTTCTCGGCCCGCGCGGCACGTTCACCCAGCAGGCGCTGAACGAGATCTCCACTGAGGAGGAGTCGGTCCACATTCCCGCGATCGACTCGCCGCGCGCCATCAAGATGGTGCGCGCCGGGGAGGCCGACTACGCCGTGGTGCCGATCGAGAACTCGGTGGAGGGCGGGATTAACGCCACGCTCGACACGCTCGCCGCCGGCTCCGACCTGCTCATTTACGCCGAGGTGCTGGTGGACATCGCGTTCACGCTTGCCGTACGGCCGGGCACGAAGATGGAGGACATCACCCACATCTCCACCCATAACGCCGCGTGGACGCAGTGCCGCAACTGGTTGGGGGAGCATCTTCCCGACGTCGTCCACCTGCCCGCGTCGTCCACCGCGGCCGGCGCCGAAAAACTGGCGCGCGAGGAGAACCCGGGCTTCCAGGCCACGCTCGTGTCGAAGCTGGCCGCCCAGCAGTACGGGCTGGAGTCGCTGTCCGACGCCGTGGCCGACAACCACGACGCCGTCACCCGCTTCGTCCTCATCGGCAAGGCCGGCAAGTTACCCGAGCGCACGGGCGCGGACAAGACCACGCTCATGGTGCAACTGCCCACCGACGAGGCCGGCGCCCTGCTCAACATGCTCGAACAGTTCAAGGCACGCGGGGTGAACCTGTCGAGGATCGAGTCGCGGCCGATCGGCGATTCACTCGGCCGGTACGCCTTTTCCATCGACGCCGAGGGGCACCTCATGGACGAACGCATCCAGGCCGTGCTACTCGGCTTGCACCGGGTGTGCCCCAAGGTGACGTTCCTCGGGTCCTACCCGTCCGCGGCCCACAAGAGCATCCGGCTGCGGCCCGGCACCGCCGACGACGACTTCATCGGCGCCCGCGCCTGGGTCGACGCACTGGTGGAGCGCTCGCTGTAGGGCTTACCGGGCCCGCGGATGTGGCGGGCGGTCAGCGCGGGCTCGCGCGCCGGGCGCGTTACACCACGCGCACGCGCAGCGCGCCCTTGTCGATGTAACCGGAGATCGTGGTGGCGGCGCCGAGCACGTCGCCATCCACCTGGACAAGTTGGGCGGATTCGGCCACCACGGTGGCCGAGCTGATGCGGTGAATGTGGAGGTCCCCCGAGGGCTGCACCCCCGGCATGCTCACCGGCTTTAGGCCCAGCCCGTTGAAACCGACTTTGCGCGCCACGTCCACCCAGCCGATGAGGCCGCGGCGGATGTCGAGCACTCCGAGTTCAAGCCACCCGTCATCCGGGCGGGTGTGCGGGTCGAGGAGCAGGCCGCCCACCAGCTGCCCGCAGTTGAGCAGCATGACCGAGCGGGCCTCTACCTGCACCGGCTGCCCCTCCTGACCAGCGGTGATCGTGGCCGACATCCTGTCCGCGCGCAGGTACGGCATCGCGGCCTTGACGTAGGCCAGCCAGCCGATCTTGGCCTTTAGCTCCGATTCTTCATCGGCAGCCGCCATGATGTCAGCATCGAAACCCAAGCCGGCCACCACCAAGAAGGCATACTTCCCCGGCTTGGCCGCCTGGGAGGCATCGGGATCCGTGGACTCGCCAGCCCCGGGCGCATCCGGCGCGGGCGGCGCCGGGGCGCCCTCGGGGATTTCCAGCCACCCCACGTCAATCGTGGTCTCCTGCCCGGTCAGCGCGGTGACTGCCATGCGCCGGGCGGAGGTGAACGGCAGGTCAAGATTGCGGGCCAGCAGGTTGCCCGTACCCACCGGGAGCAGGCCGAGCGGCGTGCCCGTGCCGGCCAGCACCTCGGCCACATTGCGCACCGTGCCATCCCCACCCGCGGCGATCACCACCGAGGCGCCCATCTCCAGCGCCTGGCGGGTCTGCCCGCCGCCGGGATCCTCCGCGGTGGTGGGTAGCCAGATCGGCTCCGGCAAGTCCGCATCCGCGGCGACTCTGGCCAGCAGGGTCTTCAGGTAGTCAAAATCCGTCTTCTTCGTCGGATTAAAGACAACCACAGGGCCCGCCTGCTTCCCGGGCGGGGGCTCCGCCTCCGCGGCGCCCCCGCCCGGATCCACCAGCTCCCGCAGCGCGTCAATCTCCGCCTCATTCGCATCACACTTGAGGCGCAAGGAATCGGCCGACGAATTCACCCGCGCCGCCGACCACAGCGCAAAAAGCCCGACCACCAGGCCGAGCACTCCGACAACGATTCCCCAATCCATGAAATCATCCTATCCCCACCCTCCGACAATTCTTCCCCGGCCCGCAAATGCGCCCTTTCTCCCGGTCCGCCCGCGTCGCAGGCGACGCAAGCCGCGCCCAACGCCACCACAACGGGGAGCGCAAGCCGGCCGCCGTCGTCCCTCACACCCCGCCCGCGCACCGAGCGTTCCGGACGTCAATTGCCCCGTTCGTAAGCCAAGGCATATCCTTGAGGCATGATCGATATCCGCACCATCCGCGACAATCCCGAACAAGTAAAGGCCTCCCAGCGCGCCCGCGGGGCCGCGGAGTCCGACGTCGACTCCGTGCTCGCCGCCGACGAGGCCCGCCGATCGTCGCTCCAGGAGTTCGAGGACCTGCGTGCGGAACAAAAGGCGCTCTCCCGCACGGTTGGCAAGGCCAGCCCCGAGGAACGCCCCGCGATCCTGGCCAAGGCCAAGGAAATGGCCGAACAGGTCAAGGCGCTCGAAGCGAAGTCCGACTCCGCCGCGGCCGCCTTCCAGGAGGCCATGCTCAAGCTGCAAAACATCATCGTCGACGGCGTGCCCGCCGGCGGCGAAGACGACTACGTGGTGCTGCGCGAGGTCGGGAAAATCCGCGACTTCGCCGCCGAAGGCGTGCAGGTCAAGGACCACCTCGACGTCGCCGAGGGCATCGACGCGCTTGACATGGAACGCGGCGCGAAGGTCTCCGGCGCGCGCTTCTACTACCTCACCGGCATCGGCGCGCGCCTCGAACTGGCGCTGCTCACCATGGCCGCCGACCAGGCCGAAGCCAACGGCTTCAAACTCATGAACACGCCCACGCTGGTCAAGCCGGAAGTCATGGGCGGAACCGGCTTCCTCGGCGCGCACTCCGACGAAATCTACTACCTCCCCGCCGACGACCTCTACCTCACCGGCACCTCCGAAGTGGCACTCGCTGGCTACCACGAAAACGAAATCCTCGACCTCACCGCCGGCCCCAAGCGCTACGCCGGCTGGTCCACCTGCTACCGGCGCGAAGCCGGATCGCACGGCAAGGACACCCGCGGCATCATCCGTGTCCACCAATTCAACAAGGTGGAAATGTTCTCTTTCTGCGACGCCGCCGACGCCGAAGCCGAGCACGCCCGTTTCCTCGGCTGGGAAGAGGACATGCTCGCCAAGGTGGAGCTGCCCTACCGCGTGATCGACACCGCCGCAGGCGACCTCGGCGCCTCCGCCGCCCGCAAGTTCGACTGCGAGGCCTGGTTGCCCTCCCAGAACCGCTTCATGGAGGTCACCTCCACCTCGAACTGCACCACCTTCCAGGCGCGCCGCCTCAAGATCCGCCAGCGCGGGGAGGACGGGATGGAGGCCGTGGCCACCATCAACGGCACCCTCGCCACCACCCGCTGGCTCGTGGCCATGTTCGAAAACCACCAGCAGGCCGACGGCTCGCTCTACGTGCCACACGCGCTCCGACCCTACCTGGGCGGACGCGAGGTCATTGAGCCGGTCCGGGGGCTGCAGGCATAACAATGCGCGAGCTAAGTGACGCCCTTTCCGGCCTCGCGGCCGGACCCGATCTGCTTATCGGGCTCGACGTCGACGGCACGATCTTCCACCACGACACCTCACTCTCGCCCCGCGTCCGCGACGCGATCCTCGCCCACGTAGCCGCGGGCACGCACGTCGTGATCGCCACCGGGCGCGGGATCGCCGGCACGCAGCTGGCGCTCGACGCGCTTGGACTCAGCGGCGTCTACGCCGTGTGCTCGAACGGCGCGATCATCGCCGCGTTCGGCGAGGACCCGGGGCTCGCGCCCACCACGCCCGTCTCCCCCGACATCACCGACCGGGCCGTCCACATCGTCCGCGTCCACACCTTCGACCCCAGCGCCGAAATCGCCAAAGTCCTCGTAGGGCTTCCCGACGCCGCCATTGCCGTCGAGTCCATGAGCTCCGCCACCCGCATCTCCGCACCCTTCCCGGTCGGCGAGCTCTCCGGCAACGTGGTGCTCTCCGCGCCTGACCAGCTGGTGGGCCCCGACACCACGCGCGTCACCATCCGCGCACCCCACATGACCGCCATGGAACTGCTCGACGCCATTGAGGCGCTCGGGCTACGCGGCATCGAGTACGCCGTGGGGTGGTCGGCGTGGATGGACCTCGCACCCGCCGGGATCTCCAAAGCCGTGGGGCTCGCCGACGTGCAAAAGATCGTGGGCGCGCGGCGGACCCTGACCGTCGGCGACTCCGGCAACGACTGCGAAATGCTCGCCTGGGCCGACACCGGCATCGTCATGGCCAATTCCCGCCCCTACATTCGCGAGTTCGCCGACGCCATGGCACCCCATGTCGACGACGACGGCCTGGCCGTCGTGCTCGAGGCCCTGCTGTAGGCGGGGCTGGCCTGACGCCTTTCTTTCCACCACCTGGCTCCTTTCTCCCCTCATTATCTACTTCGTCCCGCGTGTCCTTCTCCCCTGGCCGGGCGAATTGGACGGCAGTTTTTGGCAGGGGGTCGGCCAACGTGCCAGAATGACACGTAGCTCGCGCGTGCGGCGCGAGCGCTGGAGGGTTGTCAGAGCGGCCGAATGAGGCGGTCTTGAAAACCGTTATACGGCGATCCCGTATCGGGGGTTCGAATCCCCCACCCTCCGCCACCGGCCCGGAAAGGGCGACGCCTCGCCCTTTCCGGGCCTCCTTCTCAGCGTTCATGGCTAACGCCGTGACTGACATGCTCGCGGGCGCGGTCGGGCAGGGCGCCAAGGCTCGCGTAGACAAATCATGAGGATTTGCTCCGAATGGCCGATTTTGGAAACGAAAACTCTCAGACTCACGAGTTAGCCACACCAACCCGCTAGCAGCCCACTTCCAGCGCACTCCACCCTTTAACACCCCATTAATTCAACTTTATTTGCACAATTATAATTGCCGCATTAGGCTGGTCCCATGATCACCCCAGATACCGCACCCACCACCCAAACCCCAACCCAATCCCTGTGGCGCCAGCACGACTACCGAGCCTGGTTCGTCGGCGACACCTCCTCTCAGCTCGCCGGCGCCCTGCGCGCTTTTGCGCTTCCGCTCGCAGTCGTCGCCCTCACCGGCTCGGCCACGCAGGCGGGCCTCATCGCCACGGCCTCCCAGGTCATCGGCATCATTTGCATGGTGCCGGGCGGCGTGATCGCCGACCGGGTGGACCGCCGCAAGATCCTCTACCTCTTTGCCACGCTCGGCACGGTCATCTGGTCAGCGGTCGCGATTCTCTTCGTCACCGGCGCCCTCAGCTTCCCCGTCCTCATCACGCTGACCTCGCTGGGCGCCATCAACGCCGGCCTGTTTGGCCAGGTCACGGACGCGATCCTCCGCACGCTTGTCCACGGCGAGGACCTCGTCAAGGCCAGCGCCGCCAACCACGGCCGCGACGCCACCATCGAACTCGGCGCCCCACCCATCGGCGCCGCCCTCTACGCCCTGGGCGCGTGGGCACCCTTCGCCGCCTCAGTTGTCGGCTACCTCCTCCTTGGCCTGTGCGGCTCCCTCATCCGCCGCGACCTCCGCCCGCGCACCACCCCCGCCGAACCGGCCACCCCCGCCGAACCAGCCTCCACCACAGCACCTGCCCCGGCCACCACCCGCGTCGACGACGCCACCGGCCCGACCGTCGTCGTGAAAGCGTGGACCACCTTCACCACCGACGTCCGCGACGGCTTCGCCTACCTGCGCGAACACCCCACGATCTTGCAATTGCTGGCACCACTGTCAGTGGCGAACATCGGGTTCCTCGGCGCGCAGCACGCGATCACGTACGCGCTGGTGCTGGACGGCCGGTCGCCGGGCACAATCGCGGGCTATAACATGGCGATCGCGGTGTTTGCACTGGTCGGATCCGCGCTGGCGGGCCGGTATTCGAACCGCTTCCGCACGGGGCGGGTGTTCACGGTGGCCATTCCGGCGTCGGCGTTGGTGCTGATCCCGGCGGTGTTCAGCCGCGAGCTCGTGGTGATCATCCCGTGCATGGGCCTGTACCTCATGGCCGCGATCACCACTGCGGGCCACCACTCCATCATTTTCTCCACGGCGCCCGACCACATGCAGGGCCGGCTATGGGCGGCGTTTGGGCTGATCACGTCGTTGCCGATGGCGGCCGGCCCCACCCTGGCCGGCGTGCTGCTCGACCGGGGTGCCTACAGCGTGGCTATGGCGGCGTTCATCGTGGCGATGGTCGTGCCTTTGCTCACCTGGTCGGCGATGCCGCGGGTGCGCTCGCTGCCGCGCCCAGGCGAGTGGTCTAATGTGGAGCTATGACGAACATAGCCACCCCGGAGGTCGTGGCCGCGCTGGCCAATCCCGTGCGGCTCAAGCTCCTGTACGAGATCACGGCAGCCGGGCGCGCCCGCACCTCCGACCTCGCGCAGGCCGTGGAACTCGCGCCCAACAAGGTCTCCTACCACCTGAAGAAACTCGGGGCGGCCGGCGTCGTGACCAAGCAGCCCGGCGACGACGCCCGCGAAACCTGGTGGTCCGCCGTCCCGGGCGGGTGGCAGGTCGACGACCCGGAGCTCGCCCCCGGCCTCACCGCCGCGCTCACCCTCCTCGACCAGCACGTCCGCGACCGCTCAGAGGCCTTCGCCGCCCAGCAGCGTGACGCCGGCGTCGTCCTCCCCTTCGCCAACGGCGACACCGTCCTCACCCTCAGCCTCGACGACGCCCGCACACTCGCCGACGAACTTTCCGCACTTGTCGAGCGGTATGTGGGGCGCCCGGCGACGCCGGACGAAGACACCCAGCCGGCAGGCACCGGGCCAGCCGACGCCAAGCCCGCCGATGCCGGGCCGGGCGCGATCCGCTACGACTTCCGATTCTCGCTCCTGCCGATTGGATACGCCGCGCCCGCCAAGGAGTAGAGGTAAGCGAACATGACACTTGAGACCGAACGACTACTCTTGCGCCAATGGGAAGAACGCGACGCAACCGACCTCTTCCACTACGCCAGCGCCCCCGCCATAGGTCCGATGGCCGGGTGGCCACCGCATAAGAGCGTTGAGGAAAGCCTCGGAATCATCAGAAACTTCCTGGACGGCCCGGAGACGTATGCCATGTGCCTGAAAGATGACGGCAGACTTGTCGGATCTATCGAACTCAAGGTCGACAGCAAGGACACACCCGCCGACGAGTGCAACCTCGGCTTTTGGATCGGCCAACCGTACTGGGGCCGTGGGCTCACACCGGAAGCCGCCCGGGAGATTCTTCGCCACGCCTTTGAAGACATCGACATCACTAAGGTCTGGTGCAGGTTCTACGACGGCAACACCCAGTCAAAGCGCGTCCAGGAAAAGCTCGGCTTCGTGCATGTTGAGACTCTCCACGACGTCGACATCCCGCGGTTACACGAGAAGCGAACCGTTCACGTCAACGCGATGACCAGGGACGCATGGCTTGCACGACAGCGACGCGCCTGACGGCGCCGGGGCGGCGGTAAATTGGCGCCGCCCGGGCGATATCCGCTATTCTGATCAAGCCTGGAGATGTGGCTGAGTGGTCGAAAGCGCTCCCCTGCTAAGGGAGTAGCCGTGGAAACGTGGCTCGCGGGTTCAAATCCCGCCATCTCCGCAGGTAGCCCCGCCGGATCGTTGATCTGGCGGGGTTTTCGTTGTTTTGACGGGGAAAAGCCACTGTTTTGTTTTGTGGTCTTTTGTGGTCTGATATGGTGTTTTTTGGGCCCCTAGGGTGCAGATAGGGTCACCGTCTCCAACACAGCAAGGGTGCAGATATGGCTAGATCAATCTTCGGGACAATCCAGAAAACCGCGTCCGGCCGATGGCGCGGCCGCTACCGCAAAAACGGTCACACCATCTACACACCCACCATGCGCACCAAAACCGAGGTCCGTCACCTGCTCGACCAAGCCCACGCCGAGATCACCCTCGGCACATGGGAATCCCCCACCCAGAAGAAACGGGCGACGATGACCTTCGACACATGGGCTGATGAATGGCTCGCCAGCCTCGAAGCGCGGCAGAAATCCGTGAACACAATTCGCGCTCACACCTCCAGCCTCAAAGTCCACATTCGCCCCATCGTCGGGAACATCCCGATCAAAAGCATTACCCCAACACATGCCGAAAAGGTCCACCAGACCGCGCTCGCGAAAGTCTCACCCGTGACCGCACAAAATGTGATGCTGTGCTTCTCGTCGTGCATGGCCGCGGCAGTGAATGCGAAACTCATCACAGACAACCCCGTGCGGTTACAGGGCACGCGACACCGGTACCGGCCAATGCGTGAAAAAATCGCCCTAGAATCAACACAAGTTGACGACCTCTTGGCGGCCACGCCCGGCAAATGGCGGCTCGGAATCCTTCTCATGTCGTTCGGGTGCCTACGCTATGGGGAAATGGCGGCACTGACCACCAACGACATTGACGTTGAGCGCCTGCTGGTGCGAGTGAGTAAATCAGTCAAGCGTGATAAGCATGGTGGCCTAGTCGTGGGTGAACCGAAATCCGAGGCCGCCTACCGCACGGTCGCCTTACCAGAACGGCACCGGAAAACTGTCGAGGACCACCTGCGCCTATTCGCGGGTGATAATCCCACCGGTGCGCTTTTCTGGCGGGAGGGCTGGATTTCAAATGATGTGTGGAATCGGGTGATTGGTGAAGCCGCTCAGGCGGCACAGCTACCTGCCTCGTTGCGTTGTCATGATCTGCGGCATACGGGCTTGACGTTGTATGGGCGAGCTGGGGCGACGCTGGCGGATTTGATGGCTAGGGCGGGGCATACGGATGCGAAGACGGTGATGGTGTATCAGCATTCGAGTGCCCGGCGGGATCGGGAGCTGGTCGACCGGGTGTAGTGGGCATGAAAAAGCGGCCCCCGTCCAGCGCTCGAAGATTCGGCGCTGGGCGGGGGCCAGAGTGGGGTAGCCGGTTAGATGTCTACCACGACGGTGTTGTCCTCGGGTGGGGCGGTTGCGGTGGTGTGGCGGGCTGTGAGGGTGAGTAGGTGTGCGAGGGTGCGCAGGTAGATGGTCATGGGGGCTAGTGTGGCTTCCGGGCGCGTGCGTGGGCCGTCTGAGCATGAAGAAGAGGCCCCACATCAGACTCTTGCCGATGTGGGGCCTCGTGGTTTCCTCTGGGAAGGTGAGGAGTGGGCGGCTTACGCCATAGCGGGCGCTTTGCGGTTTGCCAGCCAGTTTTCGACGGCGTGGCGGGAGTAAAGCGGTCCCTGGCCGGTTTTGATCACCGGTTTGGGGAACGTGTCCATGTCGGCGAACTGGCGTGCGCGCTGACGGGAGACGCCTTCGATCTTTGCGATCTCTGCATAAGAAACGACCTCGGGGTAGATCGGTTCGGAGAGTTCGCGATCGAATTCTTCGGTGGTCTGGATGTTGATTCCTGTAATAGTGGCCGTCACGTTCACGCTCGTGAACGCGTCGGTAATGCGGGTTGTTGCGGTGGTGAATGCTTCAGATGCGGTCGAAGCATCGACGGTTACGGCGACGCTTCCCGCGTCGAAAGCACGTGCCACGCTCATGACGGCAGCAAGGTCTTCCAGCTTCGTCTCGACATCGAAAACGGTGTCAAGGTCGAGCTTGGGGGTTGCTGTGAAGCTTGCCGCGATATGCCACGTGCTCATTGCGTTGTCTCCTTTCTTTTTGTTTTCCACTTCGGGTTAGGTAGTGTGCGGGGTAGAGATTCTTTCTGCTTTTTCTCTACCCCGCCCACTGTCACCTTCCCCTGTATTCGAATCCGGAGCGACGGAGCTGGGCGATCATGTTCTGCCACGAGCGGCTTCCCCGAGCCGTTTTGTGGATGGACACCATCGGTTTCTCCTTGTTGGGCGGGACTGCCATGATTCCTCGTGAGGATTCGCGGATTTCCCATCCCTGCCGTTCCAGTTCTTTGAGAAGGACTTTCAGGTCATTGACCATCGGACCTCCTTATTGTGGAAGACAAAGCCGGTTGCCTTGTCGGTGACAAGTATACACACTTCGCTTGTCAATGACAAGGCCATTTATTGTGTCCAGACACCAACTCTCACCCTCGGGCGGTTTCTTTTAGAGGTCGGCGGGGTTTACCCGGCACGTGGTGCCGGTGGGGGCTGATAGCAAAAAGGAATGGCCCCGCAGTTGTCCGGGTTTTCCGAACAACTGCGGGGCCTTAGGGTTTGTCTTCATTCGCGCAGAATGAAGCCTTTTCTAGAATTCTGCGCCTGTATACGACTCACTGGCGTCGTCAGGCTCACTCGTGACTTCAGGTAGCCCGCCACGAGTGCAGGGATCTGCTTGATGCGATTGTGAAGGTTTATCAGCATTTGAGCGCTCGGCGGGACCATGAACTCGCCGAGAAAATGTGAGACCAAAAAAGGGCCACAACCGGCTACCCGATATCCACCACGACCGGGTCACTCACAACCCCACCATCACCATCATCATCAGTGGCGGCGGGTAGGCCCACAGCATCCAGTGTGCGGTCGGCGTCGTTAGGACGATCTCCCACCTTCACCCCCTGGGCCTCAGTATGGACACCGGTGGCAAGGAACGGGGCAAGCCGTTCGACGACCTCGTTCACACGCGGCCGGGTCATCAGCCACGTGTAGAAACCAGTGGCCACAATCCACAGGCCGTACGCGATAGACTCGCGCATCGCGTCACCATATTCGCTCAGGTCAACGCCGATGGAGCGCCCGGCGAGCCAGATAACCCCCATCGTGGCCATGCCGGCCAGGGCTTGGAAGATCGTGCGGATAATAGCC
>NZ_KV793241.1:0-53113 GCF_001808405.1 Trueperella sp. HMSC08B05
CGTCGTCGACCCCCGTCCGGGCGCCGGGCGACCCGACACGCGCCCGGACGCCGCCGGTCCCGCCGAGCGGCCCGCCCGTCCGCGCAAGGAGCGTTCGTGGGGCAAGCGCATCCTGGCGATCGTGCTCATCCTCATCATCGCGGTGTTTGCCTGGGTCTATTACCTGTACTCCTATGGCAACGACAAGCTCGCCCACACGGCCGCGCTCTCCGGCGCGCCGGACACGCCGGGCACCACGTACCTCATCGTCGGCTCCGACGAGCGCGGCGAGGCGGTCAACGACCCCACGGAAGGCCACCGCGCGGATACGATCATGCTGCTGCACAAGCCCGAATCGGGCCCGGCGGCGCTCGTGTCCATCCCGCGCGACACCTATATTCACTTCCCTGACTCCGACGCCTACGGCAAGCTCAACGGCGCCTTCTCCTACGGCGGGGCCGAATACCTGGTGCAGACCGTGGAGGAGCTGACCGGCCTGACGATCGACCACTACATCCAGATCGGCATGGACGGCGTCAAGGACCTGACCGACGCGGTTGGCGGCGTGGAACTCTGCCTCGACTACGACGTCTCCGACGAGTTCTCCGGCCTCGAGTGGACTGCGGGCTGCCACGAAACCGACGGCACCACCGCCCTTGCCTTCTCCCGCATGCGCTACTCCGACCCGCTGGGCGACATCGGCCGCACCGAACGTCAGCGCCAGGTGGTGGCCAAGATTATCGACAAGGCCACCTCGCCTGCCACCCTGTTCAACCCGCTGAGCCAGCGGCACCTGGTTGGCTCCGTCGCCGAGACGCTCACGGTCAACGACGATTCCTCTCTCATGGACGTCGCCTACGCCGGCCTGGCCTTGCGCGACACGATCGGCCCCGACGGCCTCAGGGGCGCCCCGCCGATCGCCTCGCTCAACTACCCCGGCCCGGGCGGATCCTCCACCGTGTTGCTGGCCGACGAGGCCGAGCAATTCTGGGCCGACCTGCGCGACGGCGCCCTCACCCCCGATTCGTTCGCGAGCTTCTAAATGCACGACCTCGCCACCAAGTTGCTGCGCGGGCAATCGTTCAAGCGGTGGTTGGTAGAGTTTATCCAGTTCTGCACGGTGGGCTTGGGATCGTATGTCGTGGACGTCGGCCTATTCAACTTCCTGGCCTACTCCGGCGTAGTCCACCTGCCCGGCGACGCGCCCATGGTGGCCAAAACCCTCTCCGTCTTCGTCTCCATCATCTTCTCCTGGGTGGTCAACAGGTTGTGGACGTTCCGCAACAAGTCCGACAAGAGCCGGGGCCAGGAGTTCGTGCTCTTCCTCGCGATCAATATCGGCGGCCTGCTCATCGCGCTCGGGTGCCTCGGCTTCTCGCGCTACATCCTGGGCCTGGACTCCCAGCTGGCCGACAACATCTCCGCCAACGGGGTAGGCCTGGTGCTCGGTACGGCCTTCCGCTACGTGTGCTACCGCTACCTCGTCTTCACCAAGGCCCCCGCGGCCGACGAGTCCCGCTGAGCCGGCCTGACGCAGGCCCCACCCGTTTCTCGTCACGCAAAATTATTTCTGCACACTCAAATCGCGGATTTGAGTGACGCGAGAACACTTTTGGTGCCGAGAAAGCAAACGGCCGCTCGGGTACGGGCCCGGGCACGAGCCGGGCTCGGGACGCGGGTTCACGACGTCGAACGCCGGCTTAACGCCGACTGGCGGCCTAACGCCGGCCGCGGCGCGCGCCCACGGTCATAATCGCCCCGTGGGGCAGCACCTTGTTCGGGTCGAGCGACTTGGGCAGGGCCGACAGGGTGAGGGTGAACTCGGCATGCGCCTTGTTTGTCAGTTCGAGCCGGCCGCCGTCGATCTCGGCGAGCTCTTTGGCCACGGCCAGGCCGATGCCGGTGGATCCGCCGGTGGAATAGCCCTTCTCGAAGACATCCTCGGCGTCCTCGGCGGACACGCCCGGCCCCTCGTCGCGCACCTTGAAGATCACCGACTTTCCGGCAGAAGCCGCGGAGACCGACGTCGTGCCCGCGCCGTACTTGAGGGAGTTCTCCACGAGGGTCGCAAGGATTTGGGACAGCGAGCCGGGGGTGGCGAGCACGGCGCCGTCGAAGTCCTGGTCCAAGACAAGCTGGCGGCCCTCGCGCTGGTA
This sequence comes from Trueperella sp. HMSC08B05, assembly GCF_001808405.1. NCBI lineage: Bacteria > Bacillati > Actinomycetota > Actinomycetes > Actinomycetales > Actinomycetaceae > Trueperella > Trueperella sp. HMSC08B05. The sequence goes on from NZ_KV793241.1 coordinate 2,136, forward strand.
CGGCTTTGTCCACTCGTCACGGATCCGGTTGAACGCGCGCGAGACCGCGATCGCCTCCGTGGTGCCGCCCGATTCGGACTGGGAGGTGGCCATGAGCTCGCTGACCACGCCGGTGAGGCGGTCGATCTGCTCGAGGGATTTGTGGACCTCTTCGATGATCTCCTCGTCGTCCGTGAGGAATTCGATCTCCTCGATCCGCATCGACAGGGCCGCGAGCGGGGTGCGAAGCTGGTGGGCGGCGTCGGCGGCGAACTGGCGTTCCTTGGCGAGGCGGCCAGCCATGCGGTCGGCGCTGCGGGCGATCTCGTCGCTGATCAGGTCGATCTCCTCGATCCCCGACTGGCGGATCTGCGGGCGTACCCGCCCCGCGCCCAGTTGCTCGGCGGCGGCCGCCAGGTAGATGAGCGGTGCCGATATCTTGCGCGACTGCTTCATCGCCAGCGTCACCCCGGCCACAAAAGCCACGAAAATGAGCCCGACCGCGCCGGCCACCATGAGCCCGATCTTTTGCAGGATGTCCGCGCGCGGCACCTCCACGGTCACGAGCACGCCGGCGGCGTTGACCACCGACTGCTCGAGTGAGTACGGCGGCTCCTTCGTATCGGACTCCACCCTCGTGCCGTCGGGGTAGTTCACCACGATGTGGGCGTTATCGGGGTTGCCGTTCGTGGCGAGCCGGGTCAGCAACGACTCCGAAATGTACAGGTCATCCGCCGCCACGCGCTCCACCACCGTGGACACGGCAGTGGCCCGGTCGGACAGCTCGGTGTGCACCTGCTGCCAAACGAGCGAGACCGCGAACATTATCCCCGGCAGGCCCAAGATGAGGACGGCGACCGCCACGGCCGCCGTCGTCATCGCAATTGCGCGCCGCCGCATCGCCTAGACCTCGAAACGGAAACCCATCCCGCGCACGGTGCTGATGTACTTCGTGTCGTTCACGTCGTCGCCCAGCTTGCGGCGCAGCCACGAGATATGCATGTCAAGCTTCTTCGTGGACGAATCCGGCTCCGATCCCCACACGTCCAGCATGAGCTTGTCGCGTTCGACCACATTGCCCGCGTCGCGCAACAGCACGCGCAGCAGCTCGAACTCCTTGCCCGTCAGCTGCAGTTCGCGCGAGCCGACGTAGGCACGGTGGGCGTCCACGTCCATCGACACGTCCTGGGCCTTGAGCAGATCACTGCCCTCCTCGCCTGTGACTGAGCGGCGCAGCAGGGCGCGCACGCGCGCCAGCAGTTCGGCCAGGCGGAAGGGCTTCGTCACGTAATCGTCCGCGCCCGCGTCAAGGCCGACCACCATGTCCACCTCTTCAGAACGGGCGGTAAGGATAAGAATCGGGAAGGTCTTGGACCGAGCGCGCGCCGTGCGCGCCACATCGAGGCCGTCCATGTCCGGCAGACCAAGATCGAGGACCACCAAGTCAATGTGGCCGTCCATCTTCTCCAGGGCGTCCCGCCCCGTCTCTACCGCCTCGATGTCATATCCCTCGCGAGAAAAAGCACGCACCAGAGGCGCCGAAATCGCTGCGTCATCTTCGACTAGCAAAATCTTTGTCAATTTTCCGTCCAATCGTGAAAGGAACGCCGTTGGGATTTAGCCTAGTAAAGAAATCGCCAAGGCAAAAGTGGAACGATGCAAGTTCTACTCCTCATCAGGCATCACAGTGAGCCGCGCCGATTCGATGTATCCGATCCCGCGCAGCTCCGATCCGATGTTCTCCTCGAGCACGTACTTGTGGGCGTCGAGGGCGCGCAGGGCCTCGGCCGTGTCCCGGTCCACGACGATCGACCCCTCCGGCGCGATCGCGCACAGCCGCGAGGCGAGGTTGACGCTCGGCCCGAACACGTCACCGAAGCGCGAGACCACCCGGCCCCACACGAGCGAGGCCCGCACCTCTGGCATCGATGGGGTGGCACGCAACGCCTCGCGGATGCCGGCCACCGCCTCGGCGCCGGTGGCCAGGTCGTCCGCAATATAGAGGACGGCGTCTCCCACCATCTTCACTACGCGGGCGCCGAGGCCGGAGATGACGTCGCGGCAGGTGAACTCGAAGGTTTGGATGAAGTCCACCAGCTGGTGCGGGGAGAGCTGGCCGGAGCGGTCGGTGAAGGCCACGAGGTCCACGAAACCGAGCGCGCGCGGCAGCAAGATCACGTCATTGCCGGCGCGCAAGTTTTCCAGCTCCACCTCGGTGCGGCGCAGGAAGGAGGCCAGGTGGCGCCGCCAGGCGTACTTCATTTGGTAAATGAGGAATTCTTCGTAGTCGCCTATGTGGTCGAGCACCCAGTAGCGGGCCGAGAGTTCGTCGAGCCCGTGGCGGGCCTCGGCCTCCTCCACGAGCGCCTCATACTGCCACAGCACCAGGCGGTCGGCCAGGTGGCTTTGGGCGCGGACCAGGGAGTTTTGCGTGTCCTCATCGGTGCGGCCGAGGTCCACCATGTCCTGGTGGGCGCGCATGACGTCGACGTCGTACTCGGTAAACAGCCGCGATTCTGGGTCTTGAATGTAGGGGAAACCCATGGCGCGCCAGAAGCGGCGTGCAGAATCGGTGTCCATGTTGGCCAATTCCGCCGCCTCGCGCAGCTGATACTTTGCGGGCCCGTCAAGGAGCCGACGCACGTGCGTCTCGACTGTGGTTGGATGCTCGTCAGAGGACCCCGCAAACTCTGTGTTATGGGTCACACGAACCAGCCTAGCAATCTTCGACTCCTTTGCCAACAACTTTGGCAGCTTCCTCAACCTGCACAATCGTACCCTCTTTAACGTGCCCTGTCTCACGTCAACCGACTACTGTAGAGGCATGACTTCTCGACCCACCTCAGATATCGACATCCTGTGCAACCGCTACGTCTCCGAGGTCCTCGACCGCACCCCCGAGCTCGTCACCGCGCTCGGCCTTGGGCGCGACGACGACGGCGCCTTTTCCGACTACTCCCCCGAGGGCCTGGCCGACCTCAACGAGCTCAACGTTGCCACCCTCCGCCAGCTGTCGGCGCTTGAGCCTGCCGACTCCGTCGACCGCGTCACCAAGGCTGCCCTCACCGCCGAGCTGGAGCAGGAGATCGACTTCTTCGAGCGCGGGGAGGTGGGCGACATCAACGTGATCGCTTCCCCCTTGCAGTCGGTCCAGGAGATCTACGACAACATGCCGCAGGAGAGCGCCGCGGACTGGGAGCTGATCGCCCAGCGCCTGGCGAACACCTCCTCGGCCCTGCGTGGCTGGCAGGAGACCCTGCTGCGCCGCGCCCAGTCCGGCCCGCCCACTGCCGCCAAGCAGATCGAGCTGGCGATCTCCCAGGCAGAGCACAAGGCCGGCGCTTCCTCCCCGCTGGCGGAGCTCGCGGCCCGCGGCGGTGCGGCGCACCCAGACCTGGCCGGCGTCGTGAAAGACGCCGCCGACTCGGCGCGCCGCGCGTATGGCGAACTGGCCACTTTCCTGCGCGAGGAGATCCTGCCCCACGGAGCGGCCAGCGAGGCCTTCGGCCGCGAGCGCTACGCCCCGCGCCTGCGCAGCTCGACCGGCGCCACCCTGGATCTGGACGAGACCTATGAGTGGGGCCTTGAGGAGCTGGCCCGCATCGTCGCCGAGCAGGAGGCGATCGTGGCAGACCTGTACGGCAAGGGCGTCACGATCCCCGAGGCACTCGAGCGACTGAACGCCGACCCGGCCCGCCAGGTCCACGGCACCGCCGCGCTCAAGGCGTGGATGCAGGAGACCTCCGACCGCGCGCTGGACGACCTGCACGGCACCCACTTCGACATCCCTGACCCGCTGCGCAAGCTCGAATGCATGATCGCCCCCTCGGGCACGGGCGCCATCTACTACACCGGCCCCTCGGACGACTTCGCGCGCGGCGGGCGCATGTGGTGGTCGGTGCCGGCGGGCACCGAAGTGTTCCACACGTGGCAGGAGAAGACCACGGTCTACCACGAGGGCGTGCCGGGCCACCATCTCCAGATTGGCATGGCCACCTACGTCAAGGACTCGCTCAACGACTGGCGCCGCCACCTGTGCTGGAACTCCGGGCACGGCGAGGGCTGGGCGCTGTATGCCGAGGGCCTCATGGCGGAGCTCGGCTACCATGACGACCCGGCCGACTACATGGGCGTGCTCGATTCGGAGCGACTGCGTGCCACCCGCGTGGCGCTCGACATCGGCTTCCACCTGGGCAAGCCCTCCCCGAAGGGATACGGGCACATCTCGCCTGTCTGGACGCGCGAGGTAGCCTGGCAGTTCCTCCAGGACAACGTGGCAATGGACCGCGCCTTCCTCGCGTTCGAGCTCGACCGCTACTTGGGCTGGGCCGGACAGGCGCCGTCGTACAAGGTGGGCCACCGCATCTGGAAGCAGCTGCGCGCCGACGCCGAGGCCCGGGCCGCCGCCCGCGGCGAGGCTTTCTCGGTCAAGGACTGGCACATGCGGGCGCTCTCCATGGGCTCAGTGGGCCTGGACATCCTGCGCGACGGCCTGGCGGAATGATGAAGACCCTCCTCCTCGCCTCCGCTTCCCCCTCCCGCAAGGCCACACTGCTCGCCGCCCACATCCCGCCGCGCATCGCCGTGGCGGACGTGGACGAGGACGGGCTGCTCACCACAGCGAAGGCCCGCGGGCCGATCAGCGCGGCCGAGCAGGTCCAGCTGCTGGCCGAGGCCAAGGCGAAGAAGATCGCCGCCGAGCTGGACTTCCTGGACGGCGAGCCACCCACGGTGATCGTCGGTTGCGACTCGATGCTCGAGATGGGCGGGCAGGTGGTGGGCAAGCCGCACACGCCCGAGGTGGCCCTCCAGCGACTGCGCGCCATGCGGGGCAACGCCGGCGACCTCCACACCGGCCACTGCGTCATCGACGTGGCCACCGGGCGCGTAGCCGTGGGGACATCCACCGCCACCGTCCACATCGCCCACCTCACCGACGCCGAGATCGAGGCCTACGTCGCCACCGGCGAGCCGCTCGTGGTGGCCGGTTCCTTCACCATCGACGGCTACGGCGGCCCCTTCATCGAACGCATCGAGGGCGACCACCACGGGGTGGTCGGCATCTCCCTGCCGCTCCTGCGCGAACTGCTCGCCGAGCTGGGGCACGCGATCACGGACTTCTGGCCATGACCCGCGGCGGGGACGGCTTCATCGAGTGCCGCTGCGGGCAGCGCCACTGGGGGCTACTCGGCGCCGCCGGGATCCTGGCGTGGCGGCCCACGCCCAGTGCCAATGCCGTTGCTTCCGCTAACGGTTCCGCCGGGGCCGTTTCTGCCGGTGCTGTTTTTGCCGACGACGCCGTGGCATGCCCCGACGCCGACGCCCGGCTTGACACCCCCGCCCGCCCCGACCCACGCCGCGATGCCCGCGCCCACCCGGAAACCAGCGAGCATGCCGGCGCGGTGGAAGTGCTCGTGCAGCTGCGCGCGGGCTGGTCACACCACGGCGGCACGTGGGGCGTACCGGGCGGCGCGATCGACGTCGGTGAAAGCCCATGGGAAGGCGCTCTACGGGAGTTCTTCGAGGAGACCGGGATCGGCGAGCTCGAGCCGCCCACCGGCAGCCACGTGCTGGCCCACCCCGACTGGAGCTACACCACGTTCGTGGCCAAGATGGCAGACCCGGGCGCGGACGTCGTTATCAACCCCGAATCCGCAGACCTACGTTGGGTGAAGGCGAGCGAACTCGAGGCTCTAGACCTCCTGCCGCCCTTCCGGCGCGCCCTGCCCGAGCTGCTGGCCCACATCCCCGCCTAGCCGCCGGCCGCTGTCGCCCGCCGCCGGCACCCGCGCGCCGCCCACAGGTGCTATACAAAACCGCAAGATGCTGCACTACTTTACGGTTATTTAGTGCAGCATCTTGCGGATTAGTGCAGCATTTGCGCGGGCGGCCTGGCCGGCTGGCGGCAGGGACGCCTCAGGTGGCGCGACCGCCGCTGGCCGGTGCCCCGCCCGCAGGAGGCCTGGCCCGGCCGCCGGCAAGCTAGACCACGTAGTCCAGGTTCTCGTCGAAGGCCCGGTCCTGCTTGGTGCGATCGGACATCTTCACCCAATCCCGCTCGGCCTCACCCACGTACACCTGGCGCGGGCGGCCGATCTTCTGGGCCGGGTCGAGCACGAGCTCGCGGTACTGCGCGATCCAGCCGGGCAGGCGGCCGAGGGCGAACAGCGGGGTAAACATCTTCGTGGGGAAGCCCATCGCCTTGTACAGCAGGCCCGTGTAGAAGTCGACGTTCGGGTAGAGGTTGCGCTCCACGAAGTAGTCGTCCTCAAGCGCGGCCTGCTCGAGCTCCATCGCCATGTCGAACAGCTCCGTGTCGCCCTTGAGGCGGCCGAGGATGTCGTCGGCCAGGCCCTTGACAATCTTGGCGCGCGGGTCGTAGCTCTTGTAGACGCGGTGGCCAAAACCCATGAGCTTGACGTCGTTCGTCTTGTCCTTGACCTGCTGCACGAATTCCTTGATCGGGATACCGGCCTCGCGGATGTCGTCCAGCATGCGCAGCACCGCTTCGTTCGCGCCGCCGTGGAGCGGGCCGGACAGGGCGCCCACGCCCGCCGCCACCGAGGCGTAGATCGAGGCGCGCGAAGAGCCGACCAGCCGCACGGTGGACGTCGAGCAGTTCTGCTCGTGGTCCGCGTGCAGGATAAACAGTTTGTCCAGCGCGTTGACGATCGTGGGATCCACGTCGTGCGTCTGGTAGGGCAGCCCGAAGGTCATGCGCAGGAAGTCCTCCGTGTAGGACTTCGAGGCGTCCGGGTAGATGAGCGGCAGGCCGGTGGCACGCTTGGAGATAAACGCGATCATCGTGGGCACCTTCGCCAGCAGGAGGATGGAGGCCAGGTCGCGCTGTTCGGCGTCGTTCGGATCGAGCGTGTTCTCATAGTAGGTGCCCAGGCCCGCAATGCCGGCCTGCAGGATCGACATCGGGTGGCCTGACGACGGGAACGCCGTGAAGAAGCTACGGAAGTCCTCGTGCAGGAGGGTGTGCTTCTTGATGCGGCGCGTGAAGGCCGCCAGCGACGCCGCGTCCGGCAGCTCGCCATAGATGAGCAGGTAGGCAGTCTCGAGGAAGGAGGCACGCTCGGCCAGCTGCTCGATGGGGTAGCCGCGGTAGCGCAGGATGCCCTGCCCGCCGTCAATGTACGTGATCTCCGATTCGCACGAGGCGGTGTTGGTGAATCCTGGGTCGAGGGTGGTGGTGCCGCTCTGGCTGAGCATCTGGCCGATCCTAAAGCCGTCATTGCCTTCGGTGGCGGTGACGCGTTCGAGTTCAAGAGTCGTTCCATCGATCGTCAATTGCGCATTGTTAGACATCGAGTCTCCTTCGCGATCCTTCCCGACCACGTTGCCGGGCAGTTAACATTCATCACACTACCCGATTGCGGAGAAAAAGTGATCCCTTAAAGTCAAGATAAATGCACTAGGACCGTTTCAGCAGGTCAGAAATCCTTTCCAAGCGCTTGGCGGCTTCGTTAATTGCGAAATCGGTGGCGGTGAGCGACATGCGCACCCACCCGTCCCCGGCCTCGCCGTAGAACGTTCCGGGCGCCACCACGATCCCCAGCTGGGCGCAGGCGTCCACGATGTCCCACGACGTCGCCCCCTCGGCTCGCGCCCACAGGTACAGTCCCGCCACCGACGCCGGGTCGTTGACCAGGCCCGCCGCGTCGAGCGCCGCGAGCAGCGTTTCACGACGCCGCCCGTACACCTCGCGCTGGGCACTCACGTGTTCGCCGTCCCCGAGGGCCACGGCCATCGCATGCTGGACGGGGGCGGGCATCATGAAGCCCAGGTGCTTACGCAGCTCCACGATCGGGGCGATGATGGCCGGATCTCCCGCCATCCAGGCGGCGCGGTAGCCGGCCATGTTCGACTGCTTCGACAGGGAGTAAACCATGAGAAGGCCGCGCGGGTCGCCGCCGCACACGGAGTCGTCGAGTATGGAGGGCGCCTCGGCCACGTCCCAGCACAGCTCGGCGTAGCACTCGTCACTGGCCACGATAGCGCCGCGCTCGCGCGCCCAGGCCACGATCGCCCGCAACTGTTCCCGGGAGAGCACGTGCCCATTGGGATTTCCCGGCGAGTTCAGCCACAGCAGATCCACGGCCGGCCACGTGGACGGGTCGGCATCGGTGTCAATGAGAACGGTGGCTGCCCCCGCAAGCCGCGCCCCGACGTCGTAGGTGGGGTAAGCGACGTCCGGGAAGCCCACGCGCGCGCCCGCCCCCAGGCCCAGGAGGGAGGGCAACAGGCCCACCATCTCCTTCGAGCCGATCGTGGGCAGGACCCCCACGTCGGAGGTGATGCCACGCCGGGCCATCCACGTCCCGATCGCCTCCCGCAGCTCGGCGGTTCCGAGCACCGTGGGGTAGCCGTGGGCGTTGCTCGCTTCAGCGAGCGCCGCCTGTACCAGCGCAGGCGTGTCATCCACCGGGGTGCCGATTGTCAGGTCACACACCGGCCCCGGATACTGCGCTGCCCGATTCCGCGTGGGGACAAGCGTGTCCCACGGGAAATCGGGCAGGCTATCAGCGAAAAAAACCACAGCTAATCGTTGATGCCCTGCGGCAGGTTGGCGATCAGCGGGTGGTCCTTCTTGATCGGGCCCATCTTCGAGGCGCCGCCCGGCGAGCCGAGATCATCAAAGAACTCGACGTTCGCCTTGTAATAATCGGACCACTCCTCCGGGGTGTCGTCCTCATAGTAGATGGCCTCCACCGGGCACACCGGCTCGCAGGCGCCACAATCCACGCACTCGTCAGGGTGAATGTAGAGCATGCGCTCGCCCTCGTAGATGCAGTCCACAGGGCATTCGTCGACGCAGGCGCGATCCTTCACGTCCACGCAGGGCAAAGCGATAATGTACGTCACGCTATCCTCTTTCTCTTCCTCTTACTGCTCTCAATCCTAGTACGAAAGACGGACTCACCCGCACTTGACTGCGTGTACCGGCTGGTAGGTCCACGTGTACTGGGAATCCTCGTGGACCTCGCCGTTGAGCTTGACCACGCGGCCCACCGTCACCGTAAATCCGGGACCGCCCGCCGGCGAGGCCTCGCAGTCCCTGGCCGGGTTCGTCTTCGTCTCAGGCTGAACGTAGTTGTACGGCTGGCCCTGCCACACCTCCACGTCCCAGTAGTGGGTGGACCACAGGCGCGTGTAGACCCGGCCGTCCGCCACCCAGGCCTCCACCAGTGCGCCGTAGGGGGTGTTGTTCTTCCAGATCATCTCGATCTGCCCGCTCCACAGGGTGGACTCCAGGCCCATCGGGTAGCGGCTGAAGTACTTCGAGTGCGGCTTGTGGGCCACGTCCACCATGCCGGCCCGGTAGCCGATGTTGAAGGTGTTGGTGGACAGCTGGGACAGGCCGCCGCCCAGCGCCGTGGAGTTAAAGCCGTTGGAGACCACGCCGGAGGAGACGAAGCCGTGGGCCTCGTCGATCGGGCCGAGCGCTTCCTCAAGATTGAACTCCTCGCCGGGCTTGACGAGCGTGTTGTTGACCATACGCGTGCCGACCACCAGGTTGGTGGTGCGCACCGAGTCGTTGGTGAGCGGCGTGGAGATTTCGGAGACGACTTCCTTGATCCCCATCTTCTCAGCCGCCTCGGTGGTGAACTTCGGCTCCTGGACCGTGACCTCGGCGACGACCGTCCGGTCCGTTCCCTGTGGCAGCGCGAGCAGCGCCGTGGCGATCTGCTCCGCATCCACCGACTCCCCGCTCTCCGACGGGGTGATCTTCGGCGCGCCATCCATGATCGCGATCGTGGCGTCCTTCGGCGTCCCGAGCACGTCGCCCACGGCCTCTTGGATCACGGCGTTGAGCTTGTCCTTATCGACGACGAGCGACGCCTTACCCTCCGCCGTCGTGACACTCATCAGGTCGGCTGTCTGGGCCGGCTGAAGTTCGACCAGCGAATCCTTGACCGTGATCGAAATCTTGTCGCTCAGCAACGGGTCCACCGAGGAGGTGGCGAAGTCCTGCATGTCCTGCGTGGAGACCTCGGGGTCCACCGTGGTGGTGGGCAGCTCGATCGGAGCGTCACCCGCCAGCCAGTTGCCCAGGATCGTCTCCCCCGCCGCGCTGGTGTCCAGCGAGCGGCCCTCCTTCGCGTCGGTCACCTGGGTGGCCGCGTCCACGATCGCCAGCTCGGCGTTGGCCGGGTCCTGCTTGAATACCTCGCCCAGGCGTGCCACCTCGGAATCGAGGGAGGCCTGGTCGGCCGTGAGGACGGCGTCGACGTTCGCGGCGCCGGAGATGTGAGCCCAGAGCCGGCGCGGGTCGAGCGAGAAGCCGGTGAGCCCATGGAACGTCTTGTCGTAGTCGATCTCGAGGGCGATGTTGCCGGGATTGACCGCGTCGGACTTGTCATCGCCCGCCACGCCCACCTGGCGTGGCGTGGCGAGGACGTCCTGGAGGCCGGAGGCGAGGGTTTCGCGTGCCTGGGCCTCATTCATGCCGCCCACCTGCACGCCCGAGATCGACGTGTTGGACGGGATCTTGTCTTGATAGGCGTAGGCCGCGCCCGTATAGGCGCCACCAAGCAACACCACGGCCGCCGCCACCCAGGGCCACTTGCGCCGCTTCTTCTTCACGGCCTCCCCCTCACTTTCCGCAGGCACGCTCGCCGGTTCACCCGCCGGCACGAAGGCCGGAGCCGGGTTGGTGTCAAAGCGAGCGGTTTCTTCCGCGCCCGCGGGGCCGGCGAAGTGCTCGGTCTGCGCAAACTGCTCAGTGGCCGCAAACTGCCCGGCCTCTGTAGCGCCCATCGCCTGAGTCTGGGCCGGATCTGCCGCGCCCATCGCCTCGGTTGGCCGCTGCGCGGCCTCCATCGCCTGGGTCTCCTGCTCGGCGCCCGCCTGCTCGCCTGCCGGCTCACCGGCCGGGGTCTCTGCCGCGGTCGCGCCCGCCGAGTCGGCGCCGTTCGCCTCGTCGGTGGACTCATCGCCGAGGCGCCTGCGCCACGCGTCGACGAGGTTGTCGTCCTGGTTATCAGCCACGTTTTCTCCCTTGTTCACACCGATCTTACTAAGACCCCTCCGGGTGTTGCTGAAAAGGCCGCCAACGTCACCCGCGCGGCCGCTACAGGCCCGCATCGGCGTCGTCGACGTCGTCGGCGCCCTCGTCCCCCAGGCCACGGCGCGCCCCGTAACGGATCACGAGCGGCACAGGAAAGACCGCCGATACGGCCGCGACGAGGACCCAGGTGGACGAAACGCCGGCGCCGACCACGGCGAGCGTGTCATCGGCGGGCGGGAAGTAGACCAGCCACCCCGTCGCGGCGAATGTGCCGATGACGTAGGCCACCCAGGCCCCAAACGAGCCCCACTCCCACATGAACCACGCGCCGGCGGCCACGATCCCCGCGGCCAGCCCAACGCCCACCCACGGCATATCCAAGGGTCCGGCCGACACCACCACGGTCAGCATCCCCGTGACGAAGCCGACCACCGCGCCGACGACGCTCTTCACTTGCCCGCCTTCGCCGCGGCCTTCTTCCGCCCGGCCTCCCGCCCGCGCAGCGTCGCGGACAGCTCGACCTTGCGGATGCGCGCCGTCTCGGGCGTGACCTCGATGCACTCGTCGGCGGCGGCGAACTCGATCGCCTCCTCGAGCGTGAGGTAGCGCCGGGCCTGGAGCGTTTCGAAGACGTCGGCGGTGGAAGAGCGCATGTTCGTCATCTCCTTTGCGCGCACCACGTTCACATCCATGTCCTCGTTACGCGGGTTCTCGCCCACTACCTGGCCCTCGTAGACCTCGTCGCCCGGGTCCACGAAGAACGTGCCGCGGTCCTCGAGGCGCTGCAGGGAGAACGCTGTCACCTGGCCCTGACGGTCCGACACGAGCGAGCCGGTCTGGCGCGAGACGATCTCCCCCGCCCACGGCTTGTAGCCCTCCGAGATCGAGGTGTAGATACCCGTGCCGCGCGTGAGCGTGAGAAACTGCGTGCGGAAGCCGATAAGCCCGCGTGCCGGCACGATGAACTCCATGCGCACCCACCCCGAGCCGCGGTTCGCCATCGTCTCCAGGTGGCCCTTGCGCAGCGCCATGAGCTGGGTGACCGCGCCCAGGTACTCCTCGGGCACGTCCACCTGCGCGCGCTCCCACGGCTCGTTCACGACGCCGTCGATCACCTTGCGCACCACCTGCGGCTTGCCCACGGTCAGTTCGAAGCCCTCGCGGCGCATCGTCTCCACGAGCACGGCCAACGCCAGCTCGCCGCGGTCCTGGACCTCCCACGTGTCAGGGCGGTCGGTGGGTAGCACGCGGATCGACACGTTGCCCACGAGCTCCTGGGTGAGGCGGTCGCGGATCTGGCGGGCCGTCAGCTTGTGGCCAGCCACGCGGCCGGCCAGCGGGGAGGTGTTCGTGCCGATCGTCATGGAAATCGCCGGATCATCAATGTGGATCGGCGGGCGCGGGCGCGGGTCCTCCATGTCCACCAGCGTCTCACCGATCGTGATGCTGGCAATCCCCGCGATGGCCACGATGTCACCCGGGCCGGCGCTCGGGGCCGGCTGGCGCTCGAGGCCCTTCGTGCGCAGGAGCTCAGTGATGTGGACGCGCTCGATCGGCGAATCCGGGCCGTCGGCCAAGCCCACCCAGGCGCCCTTCTTCAGCTCGCCGGAAAACACGCGCACGAGCGCCAAACGGCCGAGGAACGGCGAGGCGTCCAGGTTGGTCACCTGCGCAACGAGCGGGGCCGCCGGGTCATACGTGGGCGCGGGCACGTGCTGCAAAATGGCGCGGAAGAGCGGCTCGAGGTTGGGCGAGTCCGGCAGGGCGCCGTCGTCGGGCTGGGTCAGCGACGCGCGGCCGGCCTTCGCGGCGGCGTAAACCACGGGGATCTCCAGGATCGCCTCGAGGTCGAGTGCAGTGCCCTCACTTTCGACGTCGGCGGCGAGGTTGAGCAGCAGCTCCTGGGTTTCCTGGACCACCTCGGATATGCGGGCGTCGGGGCGGTCGACCTTGTTGATGACCGGGATGACGGGCAGGCCGGCCTCGAGCGCCTTGCGCAGCACGAAGCGGGTCTGCGGCAGCGGGCCCTCGGACGAATCGACGAGGAGCACCACGCCGTCCACCATCGACAGCCCGCGCTCGACCTCGCCGGAGAAGTCCGCGTGCCCGGGGGTGTCGATGACGTTGATGGTCAGCCCCTCGGGCGCGCCGAACTCGGCCGCGGACGGGCCCACGTAGGAGATGGCCGTGTTCTTAGCCAGGATCGTGATGCCCTTCTCGCGCTCGATGTCGCCCGAGTCCATCACGCGTTCGCCGGTGGACTCCACCGTGGCATGCGGGTCAAAGACGCCACCCTGCCAGAGCATGGCGTCCACCAGGGTGGTCTTGCCGTGGTCGACATGGGCCACGATCGCGACGTTGCGCAGATCGTTGCGAACGGTGAGGGTCATAGGAATCCTTCAGGTAGAAAGCCAACGTCTCATCCTAAACCCGGCCCGCCGCACCGGCGTAGAGCGGCCGGCCAAATGCGAGCGAAAGTACACGGGCCCGCCCGGCAGCGCCCAGCGGAGCGTGAGAGAATACCGGCATGACTGTGATCCTGCGCGGTAAGACCCGCATCTACGCCTACCTCCTCTACGCCCTCGCCGCCATCTCCCTGGTAGGCTCGGCGGTCCACGGCGGGGTGGCCGAGCTGCTGTGGGCCGTGCCGATCGCCGCCGTACTCGCCGCCTTTGGCTGGGTGGTCTTCCACAACCCACGCCTCGAGGTGGGGCCCGGCGGCCTGCGCGTGGTCAACATTATCCGCGAACACCTGATCCCCTGGTCCGACCTGGCGCTCGCCGAAAACCGCTGGGGCCTCTACCTCTACAACCGGGCTGACCGCAAGATCAGCGTGTGGGGCGTGCCCTCGAACGTGGGCCTGTTCAACAACTCCTGGCGCGACCGCAAGAAGGCCTACGAGGATCCGGACATTGTGTGGGAGGACTCCGGCACACTCTCCCGCACCGTCTCCACCGGCTTCGCCGCGGACCTCATCATGATCCGCCACGGCAACATCACCCGCAACGCCCAGCTACGCGCCAGCCTCAAGCCCGCGCAATACTGGCCCGATCAGACGGTGACGAAGTTCCAGCCCCTGCCGGTCATCGTGCTCGGCGTGGCGCTCGCCGGAGCGGGTCTGGCAATCGCGGGCACCCGCTAGTCCTGCTGCCAGGCTTCCCACAGTGAGGCGTACTCCCCGCCCCTAGCCACCAGCTCGTCGTGCGAGCCGAGCTCGGCTACCTCGCCGTCGATCATGACAGCCACGCGGTCGGCGTCGTAGGCCGTGTAAAGGCGGTGGGCGATCGAGATCACCGTGCGGCCCTCGAGCAGGCGCAGCAGCGACTGTTCGGCCGAGCGCGCCACCGTAGGGTCGAGCAGCGAGGTCGCCTCGTCGAGGATGAGCACGTCAGGGTCGAGTAGCACAATGCGCGCCAGGGCCAGCTGCTGGGCCTGCGACGGCGCCAGCTCCTTCTCCCCCGAACCCACGCGGGTCTGAAGGCCCTTCTCCAAGCGCTCCACCCACGTGGCGTCAACGGTGGCGAGCGCCGCGAGCAGCTCGGCGTCGGTGGCATCCTCCTTGGCAAAGCGCAGGTTGTCGGCGATCGTGCCCACGAACACGTGATTTTCCTGGGTGACGAGCGCGATGGTCTGATGCAAGAGCGCCTCGGGCAGCGCCGTGACCTCCCCCCCGCCCACGCGGATCGAGCCACACCCCGGCGGGTTGACCGCGGCGATGAGGCGGCCGAGGGTCGACTTGCCCGCGCCCGACGGGCCGACGATCGCCAGCCGTTCACCCGGGGCAACCTCGAGGCTGACGTCGCGCAACACGGGCCGGCCGTCGCGATAGCTGAACGAGACGCCCTCCACACTGACCGCGGAACTGGCCGGGACGGCGTCGCCGGCAACCCTGTCCGCCTCAACCTCGGCCACGCCGAAGATACGGGCGAGCGCGACGGCGGCGAACTGTAGCTCGTCGAACCACCAGGCGAGCTCATCCAGCGGCACACGCAGCTGCTGGGCATACAGTGTGACGGCGATGACCGCACCCACCGTCACATACCCCAGGCCCACCAGCCAGGCCCCCCACAGGATCGAGATGACCATCGGGGCGTAAAGCACCGCAAGCAAGGAGATGACCAGGTAGGAGCGCATGAGCCCCGAGTAGCGCTCGTTGTCCCAGTACTCGCGCAGGAGCACGGAGGTGCGGCGGATGCGCACCTCACTCATCGCCAGCGAATCGACCGTGGCGGACTGCTCCACGGTTTCCGTGATGTCACCCGAGACCTCGGCGTTGAGCGCGGAGGCCGCCAGGTACACGGCGATCGTACGGCGCAAATACTTGCCTACCACGAAGTACATCGGAACAAAACTCAGGAGCACCACAAAGCCGACCCGCCACTCCACCAGGAACGCCGCCACCACCGTGACGACCACCTGGAAGGACAGCACCATGATGCGCGATACCCCTTGGCGAATGATGAACTCCACCCGGTTGACGTCGGCGGTGGTGCGCCCCAGCAGGTCGCCCGTGCCCGCCGCCTCGACCGTGGACAGCGGCAAGTGCATGACGGCCTCCACCAGCCGCACGCGCAACTCGTGGAACACCTTCTGCCCCAGCACGCGGCTACGGAAGTCGGCGAACCATGTGGCGACCACGTTGGCCAGCATTGAGATCGCGATCGCTACCACATACGTGCGGATCACCGCTGCCTGTGCCCCGCCCGCGAGCGCGTCGAAGGAGCGCCCGATGATCCATGGAGTGATGACGGCGGCCACGGCCACCACGATCTGCGTGGCGATGACCAGCAGAAATTCGTCCTTGTAGGCGGCGAAGAGTTCGAGCATCTTCGCCCCGACCGTCCGGTTTGTTGCAATGGGTAGTTTCATCGGGCCTCCCGGTGCACGACGTCGAAGTAGCGCGGATCGTCCAGCAGCTCGGCGTGCGTGCCGCGGGCGAGCTCGGCGCCGTCGGCACCAAGGAAGATGACCTCGTCCGCCTCACCGAGCACGATGGGCGAGGTGGTGACGACGGCGGTGGTGCGGCCCTCCCGCGCGGCGCGCAAGCGCTGGGCGATGCGGGACTCGGTGTGGGAGTCGACAGCGGAAGTCGGCTCCACGAGCAGGAGGATGGGCGCCTCAGTGAGCACCGCCCGAGCCAGTGCCACGCGCTGGCGTTGGCCTCCCGAGAGCGAGCGGCCGCGCTCGGCCACGTAGCCGTCCAGCCCCTCCTCCAGGCTGTCAACGATCTCGGCGGCGTCGGCGGTGATCATGGCGAGCATGAGCTCGCGCACCCCGATCGCCACCGGGTTGTCCTTGTGGTCGCGGTGGGCAACCCCCGAGCCGTCGCCCGTGTCGGCCATCTGGCGGCCCACCTCGCGTGGAAGCGGCCAGGCAGCGTTGTTCGCCTCCAGGTTCGAGCGCAGCCGGCCCTGAAAGAGTTGGGCGATCGCGTCCGAGAGCACGATCGCGCTACGGACCTCGGCCAGCGGGAAGGCCGTCAGCGGGATGGAATCCTCGCCCTCCCAGCGGGCGGTGACGGGGGCGGCGTCGTCGGTGCGGGCCAGACGCTCGAGGAGCTCGGCCGAGACCTCGGGCGCGGAGCACACGAGCGCCGTGTTGAGGCCGGGCTTGATCTCCACGCCCGTCGCCTCGTCCCGCAGGTGGGCGCGCGACCAGTCTGCGCCGGCGCGGGCCGGCTGGGCGGCGTCGTCGGACGTGAGGGGCTCAATCGCCATCACCTTCGCCACCCGCCCGGCGCAGACGCGGGCGTCGGTGTACGTTTGCAGGAAGCCGAGCACCATCCAGATCGGGGCGCCCATGAACATCGAATACCCGTAGAAGGATACGAGCTGGCCGTGCGTCATCGCGCCCGAATAGACCTCCCACAGGCCGCCGCCCACGATGAGGACGGTGAAGCCGTACGGCACCGCGGCCGACAACGCGTTGAGGAAGGACTGCAGGGCGGCGGCACGAATCCCCGTCTCGCGCACCTTCTCCGACTGGCGCGTGTAACGCCCGATGTAAATATCCTCCCCGCCCACGCCGCGCAGCACACGCAGGCCGACCACGGCATCCGAGGCCAGGGTGGTGAGCTTGCCCCTCTCCTCGCGCTGGGCGTCAAGGCGGCGCTGGAGCGGGTTGATGAACACCAGCATGATCCCGATCGCCACCGGCACCCCGATCACCACCACAAGCCCTAGTGGCACGCTAATGCGGAGCATGAGGGCGGCGGTCAGCACAAAGGAGAAGATTGCAGCCGTCACGTCGGCAACCATGTAGGAAAAAGCGCCAAGCTTCTGGGCGTCGGTGGTGACGGCCGTGACCATCTCCCCCGACGGGATCGCTGCGCGCCCTCCTCCGCGCACGCCCGCGATCCGCTCCACCATCTTCAACGACCAGCCCACATGCGCGCGCAACTCTGTCACCATGAGCACGGGCTCGGCAGCCGCGCCGATCATCCGGACCGCCATCGCGGCAAAAATGAGGGCGACCCCTGGGAGTAGGGACGTGGTCAGGCCGCGCTCGATGCCGGAGTCCAACGCCCGCCCCAGCGCCCAGGAGATGAACACCCCGCCGCCGTACGCCGCCATCGACAGGAGCGTGGCAAGCGCCAACACCTGCCAGTTCGCGCGAAGGGTAGAACGAAGCAGGCGGCCCGGGTCCATCTCCGGAACCGCGGACATCTCGAAGGAGGCCGGCCAGCGCTTCGGCTGCGGCCCAACCTCGAACCGGCGCTGATTAATTGCGCGGGAGGCGCGCTGAGAAGAAACGTGTTTTGCCATAGCTTTCGCAATTCCACACCGTCATCGGTCAAGTGTCAAACGCAGTCTCACGTGACAATATGCGGGAGGGCCGCCCCTTCCGGGACGGCCCTCCGTGTTCGTGTGCTATAGCCGAGAGATTACTTGGTGTAGCCGATGTTCTCGGTCAGCAGGGTCTCGAACGTGGTCGAACCGTAGTTCGCCAGGTTCGAGGGGATTGCCGTGATGTTCGCGCGGTAGTACAGCGGGAGAACCATGACTTCGTCCCAGATCACCTTATCGGCTTCGTTGGTGAGCTCGCGGCGCTTGTCGACGTCGGTCTCAGCAGCGATCTGCGGGATCAGCTCGTCAACCTTGTCAACCTTGAGGCCGGCGAAGTTCGAGTTCACGAGGTTGCCCTCATCATCGAACGGGTTGCCGTAGATCTGGCCGACGTTCGCCATCGGGTACGGGGTGCCGTTCCACGCGAAGGAGGTCGCATCGTACTCGCCACCAATGACGTGCTTGAAGAAGTTCTGCCCCTCAACATCCTGGTAGGTCACCTTGATGCCGATGTCCTTCATCATCTCCATGAGCATGGCGCCCTCGTTCTCATTCGCGGCGTTACCCGGAATGCGCAGGTAACGGAAGCCAAGCTCCTGGCCGTCCTTCTCGTAGTAGCCCGAGGTTTCATTCATGGTGTAACCGGCGTCCTCGAGGAGGGCGGTGGCCGCCTCCGGGTCGAAGCCGACCGAGTTGTCCTGGTAGCCAGCCTGGTTCGGCATGAAGAAGTGGTTGCCCAGGTTCAGATCATAATCCTGCGAGGGCAGGCCAGACAGGTCGGAAGCGGCAATGTCCTTGGTGTCAATGCCGAGCTGGATCGCCTGGCGAACCGCCTTGTCCTGGAGCGCACCCGCGCGGGAGTTGAAGGTGAAGTGACGCCACTGAACCGAGGACGACATCGTGATCTGAGCGTCGGGGCGGTTCTGTGCCGTCTCGTAGGAGGCGGCGTCAACAATGAAGTTGATCGCGTCGATCTCACCGTTCGCGAAGCCGGAGGCCGTGGCCTGCTGGTTCAGCGAGGAGAAGGTCACAGTCTCAAGCTTCGGAGTCGAGCCCCACCACTCAGGGTTGCGCTCAAGGGTAAGGACCTTCTGGGCGGCGTTCGAGTTCGCCACGCGGAACGGGCCGGCGAAGAACTTGTTCGCCTCGACCGGGTCAACCCAGCCAGTGTTGAAGGTCTCCGGATCGGAGATACCAGCCGCGGGCTGAACCGTGGAGAAGTTCGCCGACCAGTCCGGGTACTCTTCCGAGTACTTGGCGATGACTTGCTGCGGGGAGTCGCCAGCCTCGATCGACTTGATCTGGGTCCAGCCATCAGAGGACGGGCAGCTGATGCCCTCGACCTGGCCCGAGCAGGCCTTCCACAGCGCCTCGTAGTCGGCGGCGGTGATGGGCGTGCCGTCATTCCACTTGGAATCCGGGTTGAGGTTCAGGGTGATGACCATGGCGTTCTCGCCGTCGCCCTTAAGGTTCGCGTCATAGGACTCGAGGTAGGCCGGGTTGACGTCGAAGCCACCGTTCTCGTCGAAAATCCAGTTCACCGGGGCGATGAACGAGGAGATGGTGGAGGAGACGTCAACGGTATTGCCGTCAACGTGGCTTGGGTTGAACTGCTCCGGGTAGGCGTCAGAGATCGCGAGGCGGAGCGTACCGCCGTCGGCGAGCTCGGCCGGATCAACCTTGTTGTAGTCCGACGCCGGCAGCACCTTCTCGTCGCTACCCTTGCCCGGGTCGCCACCCGAGCCGCCGTTCGAACCACCAGACGAGCAGGCGCTCAGCGTGAGCGCGCCAGCGGCAACCAGTGCAATGCCTGCCTTCTTCATTCGCATAAAATGTCCTCCTTCAGGACTCGCCTTTCGCCGGACGTGCGAAAGTTCATGGAGCCAGATTAGTCCATAATCTCGACATCGTGAAAACCTCTCCCCATCCGTTACCGAAGCGTTATCTACTTTTCGGTCAAGAAATGTCTATTGCCGCCGGTCAAAAGGGTGGGCCCGCGATCGACGATCGCGGGCCCACCCCTACCTGGAACGGTTAGAAAACATTGAGCTGGCGCGGGTAGTAGCACGCCACGTCGTGATCTGCACCCATGGTGGAGAACTCGGGGTGAGCCCCCTGGCAGACCTGCTTCTCCCCCTCCATCAGCGTCTCAAAGACTGGACAACGGGTGACGAAGCGGCACCCCTTGGGCGGGTTCGCCGGCGACGGCAGGTCGCCCTTGAGCAGGATGCGGTGGCGACTGCGCTCCTTTGCCGGATCCGGAATCGGGATCGCGGAGAGCAGGGCCTGGGTGTAGGGATGACGCGGCGCCTCGAAGACGGCGTCGACATCGCCAACCTCCACGAGCTTGCCCAAATACATGACGGCCACGCGGTCGGCGATATGGCGGATGACCGACAGGTCGTGAGCCACGAACAGGTAGGACAGGTTGAGCTTGGCGCGCAGTTCGTCCAGCAGGTTGATGACGCCGGCCTGGATCGACACGTCGAGTGCCGAGACGGGCTCATCCAGCACCAGCAGCTTGGGCTGGACCGCAAGCGCGCGGGCGATGCCGATGCGCTGGCGCTGGCCGCCGGAGAAGTTGCGCGGGTAGCGGTTGACGTGCGCGGGCTCGAGGCCCACCATGTCCATCAGTTCCTTCACCCGCGGCTCGATGTCGGCCTTATTCCAGCCGGCATACTTCAGCGGTTCAGCAATGATGTCGAAGACCGGCATGCGCGGGTCAAGGGAGGCCATCGGGTCCTGGAAGACCACTTGGAGGTCATTGCGCACGCGCTTGCGGTCCGCGCGCGTCATGTCCGCCGTGTTCTCCCCGAGCACCACGATCTTGCCCTCGATCGGCTTGACCAGGTTGAGGACCTCCATGAGGGTGGTCGTCTTACCCGAGCCGGACTCGCCCACGAGGCCCAGGGTCTCCCCCGCACGGATGTCGAGGGAAATGCCGTCCACCGCGTGGACCGTGCCCACGCGCCGGCGGAACACCGAGCCCTTCATGAGCGGGAAGTGCTTCTTCATGTCCTCCAGGCGCAGCACCTCTTCGCGCTCGTTGCGCGGCGTTCCATCGAACGGCGGAATGACGGGGGCGGGCTTGGGGTAAATATCCGAGTAGCGCTTCGATTCGTCGCGGATCTCCTCGCGGCGGATGCAGGCCACGTCGTGCGGGATGTCCGGGGTGTCAGACTTGACCGGCTCGAGCGTGGGTTCCCCGTCCAGGCAGGCTTCCACGGCCACCGGGCAGCGGGCGGCAAAAGGGCAGCCGGTCTGTTCGTACAGCATCGACGGCGGGTTGCCTTCGACGACGGCGAGCTGGCTGTCCTTCTTCGAATCGAGCCGCGGCAGGGAGCCGAGCAGGCCGATCGTGTAGGGCATGGCGGAGTGGTAGAAGATCTCGTCCACCGCGCCACGCTCCACGATGCGCCCGGCGTACATGACCGCCACCTTGTCGGCGATGCCGGCTACCACGCCCAGGTCGTGGGTGATCATGATGACCGCGGCGCCCGTCTCCTTCTGGGCGCGGCGCAGAACGTCGAGGATCTGGGCCTGGATGGTCACGTCGAGTGCCGTGGTCGGTTCGTCGGCGATGATGAGGTCCGGTTTGTTGGCGATCGCCATGGCGATCATGGCACGCTGGCGCATTCCGCCGGAGAACTCATGCGGGAAGGACTTGACCCGGATCTCGGGGTTCGGGATGCCCACGATGCTCAGCAGCTCTACCGCGCGGGCCTGGGCGTCCTTCTCCGAGATCTTCTTGTCATGCGACTGGAGTGCCTCGATGATCTGATCGCCGATCGTGTAGACCGGGGTCAGGGCCGAAAGCGGGTCCTGGAAGACCATGGCGATGTTCTTGCCGCGGATCTTCGACAGGTAGGAATCGGACTTGCCCAGGATCTCGGTGCCGTGGATCTTGACCGATCCCTCCACGTCCGCCGCCGGATCGAGCAGACCCATGATCGACATGGAGGTCACGGACTTACCCGATCCAGATTCGCCCACGATGCCGAGCACCTCGCCCGAGTTCACGGTGAGGTTGACTCCGCGCACGGCGTGCACCACGCCATCCTCGGAAGGGAAGCGGACGTTGAGGCCCGACACCTCCACCACCGGCACGCCGGGCGTGGGGGTGGGCAACGAACGATCGTCGGTAGTTTCACTCACGTTGGTCTCTTTCGTAGATGTCACGCCTTACCACCCCCGGACTTCGACGACGGGTCGAGCGCGTCGCGCAGACCGTCACCGATGAAGTTCACCGATGCCAGCATCACGACGAGCGCCACGGCCGGCGGCAGGAACAGCCACGGGTGTGTGATCGCCGACGCCTGGCCGGCGCCGATGAGCGAGCCGAGGGAGACCTGCGGGTCCTTGATGCCGAAGCCGAAGTAGGACAGGGAGGTCTCGGACAGCACTGCGGTGGCCACGCCGAGCGTGAAGTCGATGATGAGTAGCGAGGAGATGTTAGGCAGGATGTGGCGCACGATGATCGTGCCGGAGGGCACGGACATGAACTTCGCGGCGTGGACGTAGTCAAGGTTCTTCACCGACATCGTCAGCGACCGCACCACGCGCGCCGTCAGCATCCAGCCGAATCCTGCCAGCAACAGGATGAAGATGAACACGCCCTTGTTCTCCGCGCCGAAGCGGTTGGAGATGATGGCGATCATGAGGAAGGACGGGATGACCAGCATGAGGTCAATGAACCAGGTGGCGGCCTTGTCCACCCAGCCGCCGAAGTAAGCGGCGGCCGATCCGAAGAGGGCCGCCCATCCGGTCTGGATGAGCGCCACGGCGAAGCCGATGATGATCGACTTGCGCAGGCCCTCGAGCGTCATCGCGAACATGTCGCGCCCGCGGCGGTCGGTACCGAAGAGGTGCTCCGCGCTCGGGCCCTCGAGGTAGTGCCCGCGGTCGCGTTCGAGGTAGCTCCACTCCGTCAGGTGCGGGCCAATGATGGCCACGAGCAAGACGATGACGAGGCCGATGATGCCGACGACGGCCGTCTTGTTACGCCAGAAGCGGCGCAGGACGATCTGCCGGCGCGAGTAGCGCTTGGTGGAAGCCAGGCGCTCGGCATTCTGCTGGGCGAGCTTGGTGCGCACGGCGCCGAGCTGTGCGGCATCCGCCATCGGGGAAATCTGTTCGGGCAACACTACTTCAGTGGTGTGATCGAGATGCTCCATTAGTTCACCCTCACTCGTGGATCGACTGCTGCGATCAGGACGTCGGACAGGAAAGCGCCGGTGAGTGTGGCAACACCGGAGAAGGCGACCACGGCCGCGGTTCCGTTGATGTCCTGCGCCTGGATGGTCTTCACACCGTAGATGCCCATGCCCTCCCAGCCGAAGACCTGCTCGGTGATGGCGGCGCCCAGCACGAGGCCGGTGATGCCAAAGGCGAAGTAGGTAGCAATCGGGATGAGGGAGGTGCGCAGGGCGTGGCGGCGCACGGCGGTGCCGAAGCGCAGGCCCTTGGCGCGGGCGGTGCGCACGTAGTCGGCACCGAGGGTGTCAAGCATGAGGTTGCGCTGGTAGCGCGAATAAGTGGCGAGGCCGCCCAGCGAGATCGCGATCGTGGGCAGCAGCAGATGCGTGAGGCGATCTTGCAGGTTGGGCCAGAATTCCGCGGGTGGCACGGCTGACTGTGGCCCGAGGAATTGGAAGAAGGTTGAATCGAAGGTGTTGTTGAACCACACGGCACTCATCTGCAGGCCGATGGCGATAACCATGGCGGGGGTGGAGATGATGATCATGGCGATGATGGTGACGATGCGGTCACCCACCGAGTACTGGTGCACGGCCGCCCATGCGCCGATCGCCACGCCGCCGACGATGCCAATGAAGAAGCCGAGGAAGACCAGTTGCAAGGAGAGCAGGATGCGGTTGGCGACCTGGTCGTTGACCGATTCGCCCAGCGGGGAGAAGCCCCAGTCCCAGTGCCCGAAGACCATTCCGAGCCAGTCGACGTAGCGGCTCCAGATCGGCTCGAGCGGGTTGATGTTCCACGCGTTAAGGCGGGTGTCAACTGCCGCCACGACCTCCGCGTACGAACTGTTGGCCATCTTGGTCAGTTCGTTCTCGATGAGCATCGAGCGCGGATCCAACTGTGTGCCCGCCAAGAAGTAGGCGATAGTGACGGCTACGAACAGTAGAACTACGTAGTTCAGCAACCGTCGGATCAGATACTTAGTCATGCGAGGCCTTCTCGTAAGTGACGCCCTCCGCCTCGCTTGGACGATGGGCGTCAATTCTTCACTTATGGTCAGGGAGTCTATACCCAAGCATTGATCTAATCACGTTTAGAGGTGTCCCGCCCCTCAAATTCAGTTCAAAATCACGCTAGGGAATGCCCTCGGAGTGGCAAAGCCGACCTCGAGTCGATAACTGACCACTTCCAAACTAGGCTGAATCCGTGCAGATCGTCAACGTACTTCATCGCGGCCCAGTCGATTACATGACCGTTGACCGTCTCCAGCGCTATATTCACGGCGAGGTGGCGGCTTTGCGGATGCCGGATACCTTTATTGTGTGGGAGGCCCAGCCCACCTACACGGCCGGCCGGCGCACGGAGGACAAGGACATCCCGGACACGTCCGTGCCGGTGATCCGGATGGATCGGGGCGGATCGGTCACCTATCACGGCCCGGGCCAGCTTGTGGTCTACCCCATCGTCAAGGTCCGCCCGCCGAAGGACGTAGTCGCGTTCGTGCGCAACACGGAGCGGGCGATCATGGGGGCGCTTGCCGAGTACGGCATCGACTCGGTCCAGGTGGAGGGCCGGTCCGGGGTGTGGATCTGCGCGCCCGGCGCGATCGATCGGAAGGTGTGCGCGATCGGCATCAAGTTCGCTGACGACGCCACGATGCACGGCCTCGCCCTCAACGTCACCACCAACCTGGAGGACTTCACGCGGGTCATCCCCTGCGGCCTTGCCGACGCCGGGGTCACCTCGCTTGCCGAGCTGGGACATCCCACCACACTCGACGACGCCGCAGTCACCCTCTTGCCTCACCTCGCGCGGGCCTACCAGCAGTTTGCGCTGCGCCCGTCGGAGGAGCTGGAGGTCGCGGACACGGAGGCGATCATCACCCAGATGGGCGACTTCCACCCCACCCCGCACGCGGATACCGGCTCGGCCTGGCATCCCCGCCACTAGGCGGCCCGGCTTACAATGACGACGTACGTTTAAAGGAGAACACGTGAGCCTCAGCATCGACCAGCGAAATCCCGAGGGGCGCAAGTTGCTGCGCATCGAAGAGCGCAACGCCGAGACACCGATCGAATCGAAACCGGAGTGGATCAAGACCACCGCCACCGTGGGCAAGGAATACACCGACATGCGCAACCGCGTGGACGGCGCCGGCCTACACACGGTGTGCAAGGAGGCCAACTGCCCCAACATCTACGAGTGTTGGGAGGACCGCGAGGCCTCCTTCCTCATCGGCGGTGACATCTGCACCCGCCGCTGCGACTTCTGCTTTATTAAGACGGGCAGGCCCACCGAGTACGACGTCGACGAGCCGCGCCGCGTGGCGGAGAGCGTGCGCGAGATGCAGCTCAACTACGCCACGATCACGGGCGTCACCCGCGATGACCTGGAGGACGGCGCCTCCTGGCTGTACGCGGAGACGTGCCGCAAGATCCACGAGCTGTGCCCGAACACGGGCGTGGAGCTCCTGATCGACGACATGCGCGGCGGCGCCCCGGCCCTCCAGCGGGTCTTCGATTCGCGCCCCGAGGTGCTAGCCCACAACCTGGAGACCGTGCCGCGCATCTTTAAGAAGATCCGCCCGGCTTTCCACTACGAGCGCTCGCTCGACCTGATCACGTTCGCCTCGGAGAACGAGCTGATCACGAAGTCGAACCTCATCCTCGGCATGGGCGAGACCCACGACGAGGTGCTGGCGACCATGGCCGACCTGCGCGAGGCCGGCTGCGACATCCTCACCATCACCCAATACCTGCGCCCCTCCAAGTTGCACCACCCGATCGACCGCTGGGTTAAGCCCGCGGAGTTCGTGGAGCTGTCGAAGATCGGCTACGAGATGGGCTTTGCCGGGATCATGGCCGGTCCGCTCGTGCGCTCCTCTTACCGTTCGGGCTCGTTGTGGTCGCGGGCGATGAAGCACAAGGGTTGGGAGATCCCCGAGAACCTGCGCGCGATCGCCGGCGCGGACGACAAGCCGCTGTTTGCCCGCCAGGAGGCGGCCGCCGTCGTCGCCCGCCACGGCTGACCGCGCGGCCGCGCAACCGCCGGGTCAGAACATCGCCACGAGGGCGTTGCGGTCGGCCTTGCCGTTGCCGTTGATCGGTAGCGCGTCCACCACGATGAGCTTGCGCGGCACCTTGAAGCGTGCCAGGCGCGAGCCAACATGGCGCTGGACGTCCTCGAGGGTGGGGGCCGCATGCCCGGCCTGCATGACCACCGCGGCCGACACCGTCTCTCCCCACTTCTCGTCCGGCGTGCCCACGACCGCACAGTCGGAGATGCCCTCCATCTGGGCCAGCACCGCCTGGATCTCCTCGGCCTGAATGTTGACTCCGCCGGAGTTGATGACGTTGTGCAGGCGCCCGGTCACCGACATGAAGCCGTCCTCGTCGAGGCGCACCAGGTCTCCGGTGTGGAGCCAGCCGGACCGGAAGGACTGCGCGGTTTGAAGCGGGTCGTGCCAGTAGCCGTTCACGACGCTCGGGCCCCGGACCACCAGCTCGCCCTCGGTCGTGTCGTTGCCGTCGGCGTCGACAATGCGGGCCTCCACGTGCGCGAAGGGCCGCCCGATAGAGCCGGGCCGTTCGGCCAGGTGTTCGGCCGGCAGGTACGCGCCGGAGGCTCCCATCTCGGTCATCCCCCACACGTTAAGCGGTTTGAGGCCGGCGTCCATGAGGCGGGCCAGTAACGCCGGCGGCACCATGCCCCCGCCGATGAGTGGCAGGCGCCAGTGGCTGAGGTCGCGCACGGGGAAGCTCGGGTGGTCGAGGAGGGCGGCGTAGATGGTCGGCACGCCGAACATCATCGTCACCTGGTGTTCTTCGAGCAGGTCGAGCACGACGCCGGGGTTGAAGTCGCGCACCAGCACCACCTTCCCGCCGTGCGAGAACAGATCGAGGGTGGTGCCATTGAAGCCGCCGATGTGGGTCATCGGCGCGACAGTCAGCACCGAGTCCAGGTTGGAGTACTCGAAGCCCTCGCGGAAGTTGCGACTGGCCCACCACAGCTGTTCATGGGTGAGTTCCACCGCCTTGGGCATGCCCGCCGAGGCCGAGGTAAAGAGCATCGCGGCCGGCCCCTCCGGGTACTGGCGGGAGTTCAGCGCCGTGGAGCCGTCCTTGATAGTGGTGATGAACTTGCCGTTCTGGGCCTCCATCGCCGCGCCGATCCCGATGAAGCCGTTGGAGATGGCGGTGGAGACGGAGGCGGCGTCATCGTCGACCACCAGGTGGAGCAGCGTGCCGGTGGACGTGAAGATGCCCAGGTCCGCGAGCGCCGCTTCGAGCACCACCACACGCGGGCCGCAAAAGTCCACGATTGCCTGGTGGTCGGCGCGGGTGAGGCGCGCGGAGACGGGCACGAAGATGGCGCCCAGCCGCGCGCACGCCACATGCAGGAGCAGGTGGTAGGGCGAGTTGCGGGAGATGAGCATGACCCGGTCACCCTCGGAGACACCGGCGGCGGCGAGCATTTGCGCGAGCTGGCGGGTGCGGACGGCAGCCTCGACCACCGTTATCTCCGCACTCCCGTAAACGATGGAGGTGCGCTGGGGGTGGGCGCGGGCCGCGCGGTCGAGGGCGTGGGCGGCGTTGTAGTTCGGTTTCTTAAGCACCGGCGAAGTATCCTCGCAAAATCGCGGTCATGGCCTCGATGTCGGCCGGCGAGGAGATCTCGCGCGCCGAATGCATCGACAGCAGCGGCACGCCCACGTCCACCGTGAGCACTCCCAACCGGGTGGCGGTGAGCGGGCCGATCGTGGAGCCGCAGGGCACGTCGTTGTTGGAGACGAACTGCTGGGTGGCCACCCCTTCGGCGGCGGCCGCGCGTAGCCACAGCGCGGTGCCCTCGGCCTCGGTTGCGTAGCGTTGGTTGGCGTTGACCTTGAGCAGCGGGCCGCCCCCGAGCACGGGGTGGTGGTCCGGGTCGTGCAGGCCCGCCTTG
Source organism: Trueperella sp. HMSC08B05 (assembly GCF_001808405.1). NCBI lineage: Bacteria > Bacillati > Actinomycetota > Actinomycetes > Actinomycetales > Actinomycetaceae > Trueperella > Trueperella sp. HMSC08B05. Next base: position 30,057 of record NZ_KV793241.1, read on the forward strand.
TTCGGGCTGATGGAGTGGCCGGCGTCGGCGGAGATGCACGTGGAGTTGGCGATCATCCGGGCAAAACGCTCGTCCCCCACGGCGTCGAGCTCGAGGCTGGCGGCAATGCGGCGGAGCGTATTTTCGAGGAAGGGCCCGGCCGCGCCGGTGTAGGTGGACGAGCCGACCTCCTCGTGGTCGAAGGCCACGAAGATCGCCACGTCCTCGCCCTCCGCCACCGCGGCCTGCACGCCGGGATCGAGGAAGGCCGAGAGCGAGGTGAAGACCGAGGAAAGGTTGTCCTGGCGGCCAGCGGAGAAGAAGGCATCCCCGCTCGGCCCGCCGTAGACCGCGGGCTCCTGCACGTCGTAGGCGAAGAGGTCAAAGGCCGCGGCGCGCTCTGGGTCCACCCCGGCCAGCTCGCAGATGTAGGGCAGCAGCTCCGCCTCCCCGATTGCCCAGATTGGCTTGTAATCGACCTGGCGGGAGAGCTTGAGGTTATCGTTGACCGAGCGGTCCAGGTGCGGGGCCAGCTGCGGGATGGTCATGATGGCGGGCGTGCGCACCAGGTGCACGGTGCCGTCCAGTTCGGTCACAACGCCGGCCAGGCCCAGGTCCCGATTCAGCCAGGAGTTGAGCAGCCCGCCGCCGTAGACCTCCACGTTGACCTGCCCAAACCCGTGGGCCTGGCTGGAGGGGGCAGGCTTGACCTTGAAACTCGGGGAGTCGGTGTGGGAACCGACGATCCGGAAGCCCGAATCCGGGCCGACCTTTCCCACGCACCACGCGATGACGGCCCCGCCGCGCACGAGGAAGCCCTTGCGCTCCCCCACCCACGCCGCCTGTTCATCCTGGCGGGCATACCCGGCCTCCCCCAGGCGCCGGGCGATCTCAGCCGCGGCGTGGAACGAGCTCGGGGACGCACTAATGAAAGCTGCATAATCCTGGATCAACGTAGACATGCCGCCATTGTACGTGGTGGCAGGCCACCGCCCCGAGTTTTTCCGCCACGGAATGAAGAACGCGGGCTACCTAGCGCTCCTGGGCGGCGAGCGCGCCGAGGAGGAAGACCCAGGCGTCGCGGTCGGGGCGGATGAGGTCCAGGTGGTCGGCTCCCTCCACCACGGCCAGGTTGAATGGCTCGGCGCGCAACTCGCGCGAGCGGTCCACCGGCACCAGCGCGTCGTCGACCCCGTGAATGATGTCCACCGAGAGTTCGCGGGCGCGGAAGCGCGCCGGGCCCACCTGGTAATAGGTAAAGAGCGGGTCGTAGACGGCGTAGCGATCCGGGACCTCCTCTGGCAGTCCGCCGATCCAGCGAGCCGTGGTGCCGCCGTCATCGGCTTCGTGCACATCGCGCGCCAGGTCGAGGATCGGGGCGAGGAGGACGGCGGAGCACACGGCCGTTTCCGGCGCGAGTGCCACGTTCATCGCAAAGGTGCCACCGACGTCGTGACCCACCCAGATCGCCTGGCCGAGCACCGGATGCATGCCGAGCGTGGTGTAGTCGGCCGCGGCGAGTTCGGGGCGGGCGTCCACGCGGCGATAGTCGACCAGGCCCACACAGTAGCCGGCGCGGGCGAGCGCGCGGGCGGCCGGGCGGGTGGCGGCAAGGGCGTGGTGGAACAGGGCGCCGTGGACGAGGCAGACGGGCCGGCCTGCCGGATCGCCATACCACTCGATGACCTGGTTCGGCGCCTCCCCGTAGGACTCCACACGGTCAGGTCGGATCGGCAAGGTTCGAAGCCATTGCACGGCCCGCTCTTCCCCGAGGGAGAGCCCGGGTGGTTGAACATCCATCGACTAGTTGCTTTCGGCACCCATGTCGTTGACGAAGGCGCGCTGGGCGGGCGTCTCCACCGCGTGGGGATCGTAGTTAGTCTTGACGAAATCGATCGCGGCGTGCGGGTCCATGCCATCGAGCACGCCCATGATGGCGAGCGCGGTGCCCGTGCGGCCCACACCTCCAGCGCACACGATCTCCACCTTCTCGTTTTCCGCGCGCTCCCACGCCTCACGCAGCACCTCGTGCGCCTGGGCGGGGCGGCGCGGCAGGCGGAGGTCCGGCCAGTCGATGAGAATGGTTTCGGTTGCCGACGTCACCACGCCGGGGTGGCCGAAGCGCGAGCCGACGCCGGTGGTGAGAATGACGCACAGGTCAGCCGGCTCCTCGGTGGCCTTGCGCCACGAGCGGCCGCGAACCCGGCGTCCGGACGGGAATTCCACGACGCCGTGGGACATCGCCCAGTGCTTGACTGCGCTCCCTTGTATCATCGTGCTCCCTCGGTTGATTGATGATTTCACCGTACCAACCGAGGCGTAGATTCCGAAAAGCTTTCCTCGCGAAAAGGGCACATCTAGCCCAAGATCACACTCGGTTGCAGGAGGACGGCACGAGATTGCGTAGTGCCTCACACGGAGCGCAAGAATCGGATAATCTTGAGATCGAGAGAAATTCTTGCCCGCAAAGGAGACCTCATGGCACGGATCATTTACACTCACACCGACGAAGCTCCCATGCTCGCCACCGCCTCCCTGCTGCCCATCATCGAAGGCTTCACGGCGCAGGCCGGCATCGACGTCGAGCTGCGCGATATCTCCCTGGCCGGCCGCATCATCGCCGCCCTGTCCGACTTCCTGCCCGCGGGCCAGCGCCAGTCCGACGCGCTCGCCGAGCTCGGTGAGCTGGCCAAGACCCCCGAGGCCAACATCATCAAACTGCCCAACATCTCCGCCTCGATCCCCCAGCTCAAGGCCGCGATCGCCGAGCTGCAGGCCGAGGGCTACGCGCTGCCCGACTACCCCGAGCCCCCCGCCACCGATGAGGAGCGCGAGATCCGCGCCCGTTACGACGCCGTCAAGGGCTCGGCCGTCAACCCCGTGTTGCGCGAGGGCAACTCCGACCGCCGCGCACCCCAGGCCGTGAAGAACTTCGCCAAGGCCCACCCGCACTCGATGAAGCCATGGTCGGCCGACTCCCGCACGCGGGTGGCCACGATGGACGCCGGCGACTTCCGCGCCAACGAGGTCAGCACGGTCATTTCCGGCGACGGCGCCGTGCAGATCGTGTTCGTGGGCGCGGGCGGGGAGCGCGTGCTGCGCGAGGTGCCCGTGACGGACGGCGAGGTTTTTGACGCCACGAAGATGGACGCCGCGGCGCTCCAGGAGTTCTTGGCCGGGACCGTGGCCGAGGCGAAGGACACCGGCGTGCTGTACTCCTTGCACATGAAGGCCACCATGATGAAGGTCTCCGACCCAATCATCTTCGGCCACGCCGTCGCCGCCTTCTTCCCCCAGACCTTCGCCGCCTACGGAAAGGCGCTTGCCGACGCCGGCCTGTCGCCGAACGACGGCCTCGGTTCGGTGCTTGCCGGGCTCGACGCGCTGAAGAACGGCTCCGAGATCCGCGCCTCCTTCGAACGCGAGATGGCCGAGGGCCCGGGCCTGTCCATGGTTAACTCCGACCGTGGCATTACCAACCTCCACGTCCCCTCCGACGTGATCGTAGACGCCTCGATGCCGGCCATGATCCGCAACGGCGGCAAGGCGTGGGACAAGGATGGCAACACGGCCGACACCCTGGCCGTCATCCCTGACTCCAGCTACGCCGGGGTCTACGAGGCTGTGATCGAGGACTGCAAGGCCAACGGCGCTTTCGACCCGGCCACCATGGGCACCGTGCCAAACGTGGGCCTCATGGCGCAGAAGGCCGAGGAGTACGGCTCGCACGACAAGACGTTCGAGATCGCCGAGGCGGGCCACGTGGAGGTGCGCAAGGATGGTGAGGTGCTCCTGCGCGTTGAGGTGGGCGCGGGCGACATCTACCGCTCGTGCCAGACGAAGGACGCTCCGATCCGCGACTGGGTCTCGCTCGCCGTGCGTCGTGCCCGCCTGTCTGGGATGCCGGCCGTGTTCTGGCTCGACCCGGAGCGCGCCCACGACCGCACGATCCGCGCCAAGGTGGATGCCTACCTGCTCGAGGAGGACACCACCGGGCTCGACATCCGCGTCCTGTCGCCCATCGAGGCCACGCGCTTCACGCTCGAGCGCATCCGCAAGGGCGAGGACACGATTTCGGTGACCGGCAACGTGCTACGCGACTACCTCACCGACCTCTTCCCCATCATGGAGCTTGGCACGTCGGCCAAGATGCTGTCGGTGGTGCCGCTCATGGCCGGCGGTGGCCTGTTCGAGACAGGCGCGGGCGGTTCGGCGCCGAAGCACGTGGAGCAGCTCATCAACGAGATGCACCTGCGCTGGGATTCGCTCGGCGAGTTCCTGGCCCTGGCCGAGTCGCTACGCCAGCTCTCCCGCTTCGCCAACAACCCGCGGGCCGCCGTGCTCGCCGACGCGCTCGACCGCGCCACCGAAACCCTGCTCAATGAGGGCCGCTCGCCGCAGTACAAGACCGGCACGCCGGACACACGCTCCTCGCACGCCTGGCTCGCCATCTACTGGGCTGACGAGCTCGCCAAGGCCGACGACGACGTCGCCGCCACCTTCGCGCCCTTCGCCCGCCAGCTGGCCGAAAACGCGGAGACAATCGAGGCCGAGCTGCTCGCCTCGCAGGGTCAGCACTCCGGGATCGAGGGCTACTACCACCCGGACAAGGCGCAGGTTGAGGCCGCGATGCGGCCCTCGGCCACGCTGAATGCCATCATCGACGCGATGCGGAAGTAGCCCCCGCCTTCGCGTGCGTCCACCAGAAGAACATTCCAATCATCAGCCCGCCGCCCACGATGTTACCGAGCGTGACGGGGATGAGGTTATCGAGGAGGAATGACTGAACGGTGAGGGTGCCGGTGGCGCTCGGGTCCAGGCCGAGCGCCACCGGCCCTTCTGACGTCCAAAACTCCGGGCCGACCATGCGGCTGGTGGCGATCGCCATCGGGATGAGGAACATGTTCGCCACCGAGTGCTCGAAACCCGTGGCCACGAACAGCGTGATCGGAGCGAAGGCGGCCAGGATCTTGTCAGCCGTGGTCTTGCCCGTGTACGAGGCCCAGATCGCCAGGCACACGAGCATGTTGCACAGGATGCCGAGCACGAAGGCCTGGCCCCACGAGTGGGAAAGCTTACCCATTGCGGCACTCATCGCCACCGCGCCCCACGCACCCTCGCCCTGCATGTAGGTGCCCGAGGCCACAATGAGGGCGGCCAGCACCAGGGCGCCCGTGAAGTTGCCCAGGTACACGATCCCCCAGTGCTTAGCCCACTGCCCCGCCCTGATCCGGTGCTCGGTGAGCGGGATGAGAGTCATTGTGGTGGAGGTGAACAAGTCCGCACCCGTGAGGATCACCAGGATGAGGCCCACCGAGAACGACACCCCGCCCACCAGCTTCGTCAGCCCGTACCACTCGGCATGGACGGCACCCATCTGGGTGGTCGTGTAGAAGACGAAGCCGAGGCCGATGAGGAAGCCGGCCATGACCGCGAGCGCGAACGACTTCCGCGCCGGGGCTGTGGCCTTGTGGTACATCTGCTCGGCCAGGTAGGCGGCGGTTTCGTCGGCAGTGCGGGAAAGCGTGGACATGGTGACCTTTCGTTCGGCAAACTGCTTCACCATACCCTACGCAGGCGTAGGACCCCGCCGCATGCCCAGGTGTGGCTACCTGTCCGGCGCCAGCCCGACAGAAGTCGTGAAAATACCGGCTACCGATTGCCATAGGGACCTGGCAGCTCTCTCATTCACGAGTTGTGACGGGGCGCGCTGTTATTGGTAGGAAACGAAGTCTGGCCGCGGCTCGACCTGGTAGGTCTGCTCGGGGGTGAGCATGGGCGCGTCCTCGTCGTAGAAGTTCTTCCAGCCCCAGTGGGTGACGTTCGGCGCATTGTCGAGGAGGGTTGTCCACGTGGCGGCCTTGGCCTCCTGCGCGCCTTGCCCGTCCACGTGGATGAGGTAGGCCAGCTCGGCGCGGGACTGGTCGAGCTGGTCGATATTGCGCAGCATCTGCACCTGGAACTGGTGCAGGATCAGGAGCTTTTGCGGCAGGGCGTTCTCGCGCACGAAGTCCGCCAGGTAGGTGGCCACCGCGTTGACCTCGGCCATGTCCACGTGCCCGATCCGAGTGAGGGGCAGCTCGTCGGGCGCAAGGCGCCACTCCGGGTCGAGTGCCACGCCCACGTTCGGGTAGGTCAGTAACTCCTCGTAGGCCTGGACCTGGCTGAGAAAGTCGGCACGGCCCGGCTGGAAGTCGAGCACCACGTACTGGCCGGCGGCCTGCGCCGCCTCGATGAGCGGCTTGAAGCCCTCGGGGTCCCATTCGTTGGAGTAGTTGCCGTCGTCGCCCGGGCCGCCCGAGGCCACGGTCACGATGACTTCGAGCGCGCCGATCACCTGGTCGTCGGTGAGGGCGCGGTAGGGTGCCGCGGTTTCCTCCGCGCGGGCCACCGTCTCCTCCACGCTCTGCTCGCCGAGCACCCCCAGGGTGGTGGTGTACGGGGAACCGTAGAGTGCCACGTAGCGCTTGCCGCCGAAGATCAACTGCCCGCCGCCGGGGAGCTGCGCACCGGTCGAGGCGGCTGCGATCTGCCAGTCCAGATCCGGGTTTGCGGCGGCGAAGCTGGCCACCACGCCCTTGGCCTTGCCCAGCGCCTGGACAGTCTTGGCGGTCCCGCGCGGGTCGCCCTCCGACAGGAGCGCCTTGCCTCCCGCCGCCACCGACGTGCCGACCGCCGCCAGGTTCACCCCGTCGGTCAGCACCACCGAGCCGGGGGCGCGGGTGGCCGCCTCGACGTCGAGCGGCAGGTCCGACGCCGCTCCCGGATCCTCGTCATAAATGACGGTGCCGAGGGTGGTGAGTGCCTCCTCCACGCTCTCGCCGCCCGTGAGGTCGCCCACGTACGTGAGCCGGATGCCGAGCGCGTCCGCCGCCGCCTTCGCGCCGGGCCCAAGCGGCAGTTGCGTGCGCTCGCCCCACGTTGCGCTGTCCACGACGCCGTCCGTGAGCACCACCTGGACGCCCAGGCGGTCGAGCTCGCCGAGCACGGGCTCGGTGGGCTCACCGCCGCCAAGCGTCAGGGCGGGGACGCCGAGCGCCGCGGCATAGGAGGCGGCCGCCCATGAGTCCTCCGCCGTCACGATCGCCACCTGTGCCGAGGCAAACCCGGCCTGGGATGCCTCGATCGACGCGGCCAGCGACTCGGGATTCAAGACCACGCGCTCGAGCGGCTGGGCCACCGCCACCGGCTGGGGCGCTGGAGGGGTGGCAGTCGGCGTCGTCGGAGAAGAATCACCGTGGCGCCCGATCGCGACCGTGACCAGGCCGGCGAGCACGAAAACCACCAGCGCCACGATCAACTTCTTCATGCCATCCCCCTTACTCCTCCCGGATCGTGCGCCCTACAGCGCGGCCGCGCGCGGCTCCACGCCCTCCGGGGAAAGGGTGACGTGGGCGGCGTCGCGCCCGTACACCCACAGCAGCACCTCGCCGGGTTCGCCCGTCACGGTCACCACACCGCCAGAGGCCGACCTCGGGTGGACGTCAAGCGTGAGGCGGCCCGGGATCCGCAGCTGCACCGGACGAGAGGCGCCGCGGAGCATCATCCGCCCCGCAATCATCGCCGCCTTCGTCAGCGTCGCCTGCTCGTGCTCACTCATCTTCCGCGCGGGAACCAGCGTGCCGTCCACCATCCACTGGCCGCGGCGCACGTCCTCGTGATGCACGAAATGCTCCGCCAGATTCATCCACCGATCCACGATACGCACAGGGCTGAACCGGCCCGGGCTCTCCGCCCACGCCTCCACCAGCTCCTCATACGGGCGGGCGAGCACCTGGGCCGTGACCGCATCCAGGTGGCCCTGCGCGGCCGAGACGAACATGCCTGCCGCCGCATCCGGGCGGTTCTCACGAACCCACAGGTGAGCCGCCAAATCGCGGGTGGTCCACCCCTCGCACAGCGTGGGGGCGTTCGGGCCCTGCTTGATGAGGAGGTCGGCGAGTCGGCGTCGTTCATCGTACGAAAAAGTCACGGTTCCAGCCTAAACCAGGGTGACGCGCACATGACCGGGAAGTTGGCCCGCGGCGATATTGCGGGCCCTGGCACTATGCGCGCGGCCGCACATGTAGAAGAATGGAGGCATGACAGAATACGAGCCCTATCAGTACTCCAACCCGGACTACTCCGAATCCCCGGTCGATCCCACCGACCGCTCCTGGGCGATGATCGCCCACCTGTCGGCCATCATCGCGTGGGTGGTCTCCGCCGGTTGGGTCTCCTTCATTGGCCCGATTGTCATCTGGTTCCTCAAGAGCGACCGGCCGTACGTGCGCCGCGCGGCCGCCCAGTCCTTCAACTTCAACCTCGGCATGTGGGTGATGTCGATCGTCGGCTGGATCCTCATCATCACGCTCCTGCTCCTGCCCGTGGGCGTCATCCTCGTGATCGCCAGCTTCCTGCTCACCCTGTGGCACCACATCCGGGCCACAATCGCGGCGTCGAACAACCAGTCCTACCACTACCCGTACCAGATCAAGATTCTCAACTAGGCCGCTGGCGGAGGCCGTAGGTCCGGACATGACCTTGGCTTCGGTCGCCGGTAGCCCTTGGCACCCGCCACCCGCGACCCTACGCGGGACGATTTCGGCCGCATCTTCGTACATGTGAAGAAGCGGCCGAAATCGTCCCGTGAACGCCCGGGTCCGGGACTACTCCTCGGGCTCGTAGGGTGAACCCGGGCCCGGCATCCACTCGACGCCCGGCACGTTCCACTTCTCCGCCTTCATCACCTGCTGCACGCGTTTGGCGAGCTTACCCTGGAGGCGGTCTACGTAGATGCGGCCCTGCAGGTGGTCGTACTCGTGCTGGAGGATGCGGGCGAACCAGCCGCGCGCCTCGAGCTCGTACCACTCCCCCTTCTCGTTCTGCGCCCGAAGGAGCGCGTACGGCGAGCGCCGGATCGGGAAGGAGTAGCCGGGGAAGGATAGGCACCCTTCGGAGTCGGCGTACTTGTCGGGCTCGACGGTGTCGATCGGCTCGATGAGCAGCGTGGGATTGATTGCCACGCCGCGAGCGGGGCCGTCGTGCTCGTCGTAGACCCACACGAACATCGCCTTGTCCAGGCCGATCTGCGGGGCGGCGAGCCCCACCCCCGGGGCCTTGACGGTGGTTTCGTACATGTCCTCCACGAGCTGGGCGAGGTCGTCGTCGAACACGGTGACCGGTTCGGAGGCCTTGTGGAGCACGGGGGAACCATAAACGTGAATGGGATGAATCATGGGACTAGGTTACGCCATCCCCGCAGGCGTCCACTCATCCGCGACGCCTTTCTGACAGACGCGCGAGCAACTTGCCGTCGCCGATGTCACAGAAGCGTCGCCAACGCACGGGCTCCGGCGCGAAAGCCGGGCATCCGGAGGCGGCAACACCGGCAGACCGACCCGCCACAGTTATTGGAATTATTCCCATGTGAATTCACTGACAGAACTGTAAAACATTCCAATGCCGTGGTGGTTATAGTTACGATGGTCACGACAGCAAGGGTGCCTGCAGTGCACCCTTTGCATATGCTGGCCCCCTTCTCACACACGTTAGAAGGAACATCATGCTTAAGGGCTTCAAGGATTTCATCTCGCGCGGTAACGTGCTCGACCTCGCAGTCGGCGTCATCATCGCTGGCGCTTTCTCCGCCATCGTCACCGCTCTCAACGAGCAGATCCTCATGCCGCTCATCGCCGCGATCTTCGGCAAGCCGAACTTTGACCACATCTGGACCATCAAAATCAACGGTGCCACCATCCTCCCCGGCACCCTCATCACCGCCACGGTGAACTTCCTCATCGTGGCCGCCGCGATCTACTTCTTCGTCATCGTGCCGATCAACAAGCTGAAGGCACCCGAGGCACCGGCCGAGGAGACCCCGGTCAAGACCGACGAGGCCGTGCTTCTCGAAGAGATCCGCGATCTCCTCGCCCGCCAGAACTAAGACGTCGACGCCGGAACTCATCCCGGCTGGCACAAGGGGGCAGCTGTCCGATCGGGCAGCCGCCCCCTTTCGCATGTGCCGAACCGGGCCTTACCCCTCTTGGGTGCGGACCTTGCCCCGGCTAAGGCCGAGGTAGCCGAAGAACCCGAGCAGGAGGGAGGCGATCACGCCGATGTTGCCGTACGCCCACACCGAATCCCGGCCGCCGACCAGGCCGAGCAGGTAGCCCTGCCAGTTGTTCCAAGCTGCATCCTCGGCGAACCCGTTGACCACGAGCCCCCAGCCGATCACGCACGCCACCACCATGAGGCCGAGCGAGGCCCAGTTGTAGGCGCCGTAACGGCCGGCGGGGTCGAAGAGGGCAGCTTCATCGTAGTCACGCTTGCGCAGGATGATGTCGGCCATCATGATGCCGGCCCAAGCGGCGAGCGGCACGCCCAGGGTAATGAGGAAGGACTGGAAGGGCCCGATGAAGTTGGGTGAGAAGAACACCACGAACACGGTGCCGAGGGTGAGGATGACGCCGTCGATGAGAGCGGCGAGCGGCCTGGGGATGTGGATGCCGAGCGTGAGCAGGGTCAGGCCGGAGGAGTAGATGCCGTTGATCGCGCCGGAGAGCAGGGTGAGGATCGCGGTGATAAGGAACGGGATGAGGAACCAGGTGGGCAACACGCTGGCGAGCGCGCCGATCGGGTCGTTGCTGACGTTGACGGCAGCCTCGGGGTTGGACCCGGCGAAGAGCAGACCGAAGGTGATGAGCACGACTGGGCCGAGCGAGGCCCCGAAGGTGTTCCAGAAGATGATCTTGCCGCCGCTGGCGTCGCGCGACTGGTAGCGCGACCAGTCAGCGGCAATGTTGATCCAGCCCAGCCCGGTGCCGGTCATGACCATGGTCATCGCGCCGATCATTTGCGCCGGCGAGCCGCTGGGGATCTGCATGACGGCGCCAAAGTCGATGTGCGGGATGACGAGGAAAATGTAGACCATCGTGGTCAGCCCGGTGAGCCAGGTGAGCACGGACTGGACCTTCATGATGATGTGGTATCCGGCCACGGCGCCAAGCACAATGAGGACGGCGACGACGACGGACGCCCCCACCCGCACGCCCACCGAACCTTCTTCGGCCCAGCCGAGCCGGGTGAAGATGGTGGAGGTGGCGAGCACGGCGGTGATCGCGAGCATGGTCTCCCAGCCGATGGAGGTCAGCCATGACACGACGCCGGGGGCCTTCGCGCCCTTCACCCCGAAGGCGGAGCGGGACATGACCATGGTGGGCACGGATCCTCGCTTGCCGCCGATGGCGATGATGCCGCAGAAGATGAAGGAGAGGATGACTCCAATGGTGGTGATCGCGGTGGCCTGCCAAAAGGAGATCCCGAAGTCGAAGATCCACGCGCCGTATGACATGCCAAACACGGAGACGTTGGAGGCGAACCACGGCATGAAGAGGTTGTGCGGTTTGGCGGTGCGCTCGGATTCCTTCACAATTTCGATGCCGACGACCTCAATCCCGAGGCCCTTCGTGTCGAGCGAGGCTGTGTCTTGTTGCGTCATATCAAACTCCATTCACAGGTTCTAGCGTGGATACCTGCGCCTCGTTTCTACCTCAGGTGCGGATCGGACGCAATCAATCTGTGGATTCCCAACCGTTTTGAGACAACCAGTCACGTGCGATGACCGATGCCATCTCTTCGCCTTCCACGGAGCGGACATTCATGTCGATGAGGGCCTCGGGCGTGAGGCGGGCCTGGATGGCGTTGATGACGCGGGCGGCGTCGGGGTCGAGCCGGGTGGAGGCGAGAGGCACGACGTGCGAGGCGAGGAACATGCCTTGCGGGTCGCTCAGTACCACGAGGTCGTTGATCTGGATCGCGGGGCTCGCGGAGAAGACGTTGGCGAGCTCGATCTGCCCGTCGAGCAGGGCCTTGACGGTGAGCGGGCCGCCCTTGTCTTCTATGGGGGTGAAGCCGACGTCGACCCCGTAATGCTTCTTTAGCCCCTTCGGCCCGTTGGGCCGGTTCTCGAACTCGGAGTTGGAGCCGACCGTGAGCGGCCCATCGTAGCTCGCAAGATCGGCGAGCGAGGTGATGCCGGTCTTCTCGGAAAATGTGCGCGAAACCACGTAGGAATCCTGGTCGGTGGCGCCAGCCTGGTCCAGGATCTGCAGGCCATGTGGCACGCGCTCGGTGAGCTCGGCGTAGATCCCCTCGGCGTCGGTCACCGTGTTGTTGGGGTTCCAGTACTGCAGCAACGGGCCGGAGTACTCGGGGAACAGGTCAATGCTCCCGCTCTCGACCTCGCCCAGGTACACCTCCCGCGCCCCGATCTTGAACTCGCGGGCCACGGTGAAACCGGCATTTTCGAGCGCCTGGGCGTAGACCTCGGCGATGATCGCGTTCGAATAATAGTCGGCCGACCCGATGACGATCGCGTCCCCCGGCCCGTCTCCTCCCCCAAGTGCCTCGGCTCCCCCACACCCGGCGAGGGTGAGCGCTAGCGCGACAACGCCTGCGCCCCTCCGTCCCCACGCGCGGCTTCCTGCCGTCCCGGCGCGGCCGGCGTCCTTACGATGGTACATCAGTATTCCTCCCTGGTCCTAGGCGATCCCGACCCTACGCTCGGCGCGCTTGACGGCGAATCCCACCCCGAGGTCGAGGATGAGCGCGAGCACGATGACTACGATCGCGGCGCCCAGCACCTCCTCGTAGCGGCGGGTGGCCAGCCCGGAGAAGATGAAGCGGCCGAGGCCGGCGTCGGCGACGTAGGCGGCGAGCGTGGCGGTGGCGACCACCTGGACGATCGCCGAGCGGACACCACCCATGATGATCGGTGCGGCGAGCGGAAGTTCGACGTCGCGCACCACCTGCCAGCCCGACATACCGAGCGCGTGAGCTGCCCGCACTGTCATCGGGTCGACGTTCGCAACCCCCGAATACGCGCCAGCGAGCAACGGCGGGATAGCGAGGACCACGAGCACGATCGTGGGCGCGGCCAGCCCGATGCCCAGCATGAGCCCGAGCAACGTGAGCAAGCCGAGGGTGGGGATGGCGCGCGCGGAGCCGGCGATCGCGGCCACGACGTTTTGCCCGCGACGCGTGTGCCCAATGGCGACGCCCGCGGGAAGGGCGAGCGCGGCTGCAATCAGCACGACGACGGCCGCCAGGCCCACATGCTGGCCGAGGCGGTGCAGGATACCGGACGGCCCGGCCCAGGAGGCGGGGTCGGCGAGCCAGGCCAGCGAATCAAATAGCAGATCCACGCGCCACCTCCTTCGCACGAATCCTGGTCCACGGGAAGATCACGCGCCCGCCGAGCACGGTCGCCGCGTCGAGCGCGAGCGCCAGTGCTACGGTCAGCACCAGGCCCGTCAACACCTCGGGGATGATCCCGCGCTGGAAACCGTCGGTGAAGAGCGTGCCCAGACTCTGGCTGCCCACCACCGCGCCCACCGTCACCAGGCTGACCGTGTTCACGACAACGACGCGCAGCCCTGCCACGATCACCGGTCCGGCGAGCGGGAGCTCGACCGCCCAGAACCGCTGCCAGGTCGAATAGCCCATCGCGGTGCAGGCGCGCATCGTGTCAGCGGGGACGGCGGCGAAGGCGTCCGCCACCGTGCGCACGAGCAACGCCACCGCATACACGCTGAGCACGATCACCACCGTGAGCGAGGAGCGAATCGGCGCGCCCGTGATGACGGGGATGATGATGAACATGGGCAGGGACGGGATCGCATACAGGATGCCGATGAGGGCGACGATCGCCTCCCGGCCCAGGCGCCACCGGTTCGCCGCCCAGCCCACCGGCACCGAAATCACCAGGCTGAGCGCGAGCGCGGCCACCGCCAGCCACAGGTGGACGAGCGTCAGGTGCCCGATCCACGAAAGATTGGCCGAAATCCAGCTCATTCCAGGGTCCCTAGCAGGCGCCCGGTGCCGTCGCGGACCAGCCGCCCGTCGTCGTCGAGACACAGCCGCCGCGAGCCGTCGGTGATGCCGATGAAGGAGGCCACGAAGTCGGATGCGGGGTTAGTGAGCAGCTCGGCGGGCGCCCCACGCTGGGCGATGGAGCCGCCGTGAAGGATGACGACGTCGTCGGCAAGCGCGAGCGCCTCGTCGATGTCGTGCGTGACGAACAGGATCGTCTTGCCCAGCTCGCGTTGCAACCGGCGCACCTCCCCCTGCAGCTCGCGCCGCACGATCGGGTCGACCGCGCTGAAGGGCTCGTCCATGAGGAGGACGCTCGGGTCAGAAGCGAGGGCGCGGGCCACGCCCACGCGCTGGCGCTGCCCGCCCGAGAGCTGGGCCGGGTAGCGCCGGGCCAGGCTCGCGTCCAGGCCCATAATCTCCATGAGCTCCATCCCACGACGCCGCGCGTCGGCCTTGGTCGTGCCGTTCAAGAGCGGGACTACGCATATGTTGTCAAGGATCGTGCGATGCGGGAGCAGGCCGCCGGACTGCATGACGTAGCCAATCGAGCGGCGAAGCTTGACGGGATTGACGCCGGCCACGTCTTCGCCGTCGATGAGGATGCGGCCGGCGGTGGGCTCGATCATGCGGTTGACCATGCCCAACAGCGTGGTCTTGCCCGATCCCGAGGAGCCGACCAGCACCGTGGTCGAGCGGGCGGGAACGGTGAAGCTGACGTCGTTCACCGCTCGGGTATCGCCGTAGGTTTTGGTGACGGAGTCGAATTCAATCATGAGGTAAACCGGCCCTCGCGGGGCATGCGCCCGATGAACCGGATCGGGTCGAGGGGCGGGCGGTTGGATTCGCCGAGGCGCTGGCGGTGCGCGGAATCGATGTCGCCCACGTACAGCCAGCCCATGAGCAGCTCGCTATCGGCCAGACCGTGCGCCTCGCGCACCTGTTGCGCGTTCGCGAACGTGCCCGTGCGCCACATGACACCCCAGCCTGCCTGCCACAGTGCGAGCTCAAGCAGGTGGCCGACCCCGGCCGCCGTGGCGTGCTGCTCCCAGGTGGGCACCTTTTCATGCTCGACCGGGCTGGCCACCAGCGCGATGAGCAGTTCGGCGCGGAACGGCTTGGGGTTGACCTCGCCCGGCTCGCGCTCGATCCCCTGCGCCGCGTCAAGCGCGCGGGCCAGCGTCAGTCGGTCCTCCCCGCGCAGGAGGATGAGCCGCCACGGGCGCAACGCCTTGTGGTCGGCCACGTGCGTGACCGCCGCGAGCAACGTGGCGATCTCCTCGTCCGACGGCGTGTTCGGCCCAACCTTCGACACAGAGCGGCGGTGGGCGATCGCGTCCAAGACAGGATCATCGAGGAACTTCATGGCGAACTCCAAAGGTAGACACGTCTGGCGAGTCTACGTAGTGGCTGGTGGGTACCAGTAGGCGCATTAGCTGGCGGCGAAAACTCAGCCGACCGGCCGGCACTTGGCCGCACCTGCGAGCAAGATCTCGAGGTCCGCTTCGTCCGGGGTTGCCTGCGGGTCGTTGATGATCGCGTTGAGAGCATCGGCCGACAGCTTGTCATACGCGTAGTCGGCCACGCACTGCACCGACTCCTCGATCTGCGCCTGCACCTCGGGGTCATCCGCGCCACCCTGCTCCTCAAGCGCGGCGGTCGCGCCCGCGAGCAGCAGCTGCTCGAACTCCTCCTTCGAGGCCTTCGGATTGCCCTGCGAATCAACCTCAGGGGTGGCGGCCGCCGTGGGCTCCTCGGTCTCCGTTTCCTCCTCGGTCGGCTCCGACGTGGCCTCGGTGCTCTGCTCCACCTTCGGGCTCGCCGATTCGGTCTCCACGGTCTCCGGCTCGCTGTTTCCGCACGCGGCCAGGCCGAGCACCAGGGCGCATGCGAGTGCAATCTTCTTCATCTTTCCTCCATCGGCGGGTGGTCTCATACAACCACACCCGCCCCCACGGTTGCATCCGCCCGGATTTCGCTTGCCGCTGATCGCCGGCGGCATTGTCGCCTTGCCGGGGTCGCGACAGGACCGGCGACGCGGACGCGCGGGCGTGAGTCGCGGGTCGGATCGGTCCTCATCTGCACATATACAGCTCTTCGCAGTTAAGGGCGTTCGGTTAGGGCTCGCCGCGCCTGGCGCCGATAATTCGCGCCGCCGGCGAAATCTCTGCCCGGTACCGGCTACGCCCGTCACAACTCGTGAACCTGAAGACGGCCTAGCACCTACAGCAATCGGTAGCCGGTATATTCACCAGTTCTGTCGGTCGGGACCCGGAACAAGCCACGCGGCGTGGCCTAGAGCGGCTTGACCATGATCAGACAAGGCGAGTCCTCGCCCCACAGATCCGTCTCCTCGAGCGCAAGGAAGCCGAACTTCTCGTAGAAGTGGCGCGTTCGGGCGTAGCCGGCATCGGCGTGGGAAGCACCGAGCGTTTTGACCTCGAGGAGGCGGACGCCACAGCCAATCGCGTCGGCCTCGATGGCCGCCAGCATCGCCGTCCCAACGCCGGTACCATGCACCTCCCGGTCGACGACCAAGAGGTGGATCTCCGCGACATGGGGGAAATGACGATCGACGAGCGTGATGCCCACGACCCGCCCCGCTAAGTCGCGGACGGACCAAGTCTCCTTCGAGCGAGCCGCCGCGATGTACTCGGCATTGGCCGCCTCTATCCCGAACCATTCGGGGACGGTGGCGAGAATCCGGGCGACGTCTTCGGGAAGGGGCTGATCACGCGTGGCGAGCCAAGGAACACTACTCATGGTCACCAGTTAACACCCCATGGGTGGGCCCCTGCTAGAACCGACTCTTCTGGCACTCCACGGGCGGCGGTTTGGCGGCGTCAGACCCGAACTAGCGCGGGAAGCGCCGACAAAGATCAGGACCCTGTAGCTTTTCGTTCGCATTTTGGCCCTTTTTGGGCTCAGAGTCCTGACGTTTGACGGGCTGCGAGCCTGCCCGCGCCCACCAAGCACATGGCCATGGCCCCGGAGCGCCACACCATGATCCACTTCGAAGACGAGGTGAAAGCCCGCGCCATGGACTTCGGCAAGATGTTCGCCCGCCAACCCTGGGCCGAACCATTCGACTACGAGCTGCGCGGCATGTTCATCGAGTACCAGCTTGAGACGAAGAAAAACGTGACGAGCTTCTGGATGCCAAAGGAGCAGTAAAGCCTGGGCCGTCCGCCAAACCGAGGCTGACACACCACGTTAGAGGAGCTCGTGACGACGGCGGCGACTCACCCCGCGCTTGCACTCCTCCAACTGGAACATTTGTTGCAGTAATTGTTCCAGTACTTTCCAGTTCTTTCCCGTTAGTCCCTCGGCAGCCATACAGACATGGTCGTTATGTCCCGCGGGTGATGGGCGTGATCTTATCCAACTCGTCCGCGAGCGCATCCATCTCGATCTCCAAATCGTAATGCGACTGCAGATTGATCCAGAACTGTGCACTCATTCCGAAATACCGTCCCAGGCGCAAGGCCGTATCGGCAGTAATGCGCCGCTTGCCGTGAACAATCTCGTTGATCCGGCGCGGAGGAACCCCGATCTCCACGGCTAGCTTGTTCTGTGTGATCCCCATCGGCCCAATGAACTCTTCCAAGAGGACTTCACCGGGCGAGATCGGCGAAATCTTCTTCCCCATCATTCACCCCTCCTAGTGATAATCGACGATCTCCAGTTCACTCGGACCCATGAAAGTCCAAACGAAGCAGATTTGCCACTGATTGTTGATTCTTATGCTGAACTGGCCAGCCCGGTCCCCCTTGAGGGCCTCGAGCCGATTTCCGGGCGGAATCTTCAATTCGTTGAGATCCACCACCGAATCGAGTAAGCGCAGTTTTTGCAGCGCTTGCCGGTTCAACCGGAAATCGAGCCACCTTACCGGCTGTCGCAGGTAGAGCGCCTCGGTATCCCGGTCAGCGAAAGAAATGATCACAAGCCAAGCGCATAACGCTCCGCGTTAATAACGCCAGTCGTTATATGCAGGAGCTACGGCCCCAGGCGGATCTACACGTTGAACATAAACTCCACGGTATGTAGTTGCAAAGTTACTTTCTCGAGAACCTCGCCGCCCACGTCGCTCCCGCGTTGGGCGGCAGCCGAACCACAAAGGATCAGTCATCTGCTATCCCATCGACTAATTCTTGCAGGTCGCAGGACCTTCGCGTAACTGTCAGTTCAGCGCATTTTGAATAGTTCAGCACACGATGTATTGTTAAGCACATGCTGACCATTGCTTCACGCCTCGACGTCATGAACCGGCTCGGCCGGGCCATGGCGGATCCGACGCGCTCCAGAATCCTGATGACACTACTCGACGGCCCGAGCTACCCGGCCGTGCTTTCGCGCGACCTGGACCTGACCCGCTCGAACGTCTCGAACCACCTGACCTGCCTGCGCGACTGCGGCATCGTCGTCGCCGAGCCGGAGGGCCGCAAGACACGCTACGAAATCGCCGATCCGCACCTCGCGGCAGCGCTCAACGCGCTGGTGAACGCGACGTTGGCTGTCGACGAAAACGCCCCGTGCATCGACCCTGAATGCTCGGTGCCCGGCTGCGGCGAGAAGGGAGCGGACGCATGAGCTCGGCGTGTGGATGCGCACACGAACCCGCCAAAGAGATCGAAGAACTCGATCGGCCATGGTGGAAGGACCCCGAGTTGCTACTGCCGATCTTCTCCGGCGTAGCCCTCGGCATAGGCCTGGCGCTGGACTGGTCCGGGATAGAGACACCCGCGACAGTACTGTTCTGGGTCGGCCTGCTGCTAGGGGCGTATACGTTCGCGCCCGGCGCGATCCGAAACCTTGTCACGAAGCGCAAGCTCGGCATTGGTTTGCTGATGACGATCAGCGCGGTCGGCGCGGTAATCCTCGGTTACGTCGGAGAGGCCGCGGCGCTAGCGTTCCTGTACTCGATCGCCGAGGCGCTGGAAGACAAGGCAATGGACCGGGCACAGGGCGGACTGCGGGCACTGTTGAAGTTGGTACCTCAGACCGCGACGGTGCTGCGCGACGGCACGTCGGTCAAGGTCGCAGCGAAGGACCTCGTGGCTGGCGAACTGATGCTCGTGCGCCCCGGAGAGCGGATCGCCACGGACGGCATCATTCGGTCTGGACGTTCCAGCCTTGACACCTCAGCGATCACCGGAGAATCCATTCCGGAGGAGGTTGCACCCGGCGACGAGGCGCCCGCGGGTGCGATCAACTCCGCCGGTGTGCTGGAAGTAGAGACGACCGCAGCTGGAACGGACAACTCGCTGACCACACTCGTCGACCTCGTCGAGCAGGCGCAGGCGGAGAAGGGTGACCGCGCCCGGATCGCCGACCGAATTGCCCAACCCCTAGTGCCCGGGGTGATGATCCTGGCGGTGCTGGTCGGCGTGATCGGCTCGCTGCTGGGTGACCCAGAGACTTGGATCACCCGTGCGCTGGTGGTCCTGGTCGCAGCGTCGCCGTGCGCGCTGGCAATCTCCGTGCCGCTGACGGTCGTGGCCGCGATCGGCGCGGCCAGCCAGTTCGGCGTGGTCATCAAGTCCGGCGCGGCGTTCGAGCGACTCGGCGGCATCCGTCACCTAGCGGTGGACAAGACCGGAACCCTTACCCGCAACCAGCCCGAGGTTAACGGAGTGGTCCCGGCAGAGGGATTCGATCGGGCTCAGGTGCTTGCTTTCGCTGCGGCAGTTGAGCAGCAATCGACGCACCCCCTCGCCGCGGCGATCGCGGCAGCGGAGCCCGAAGCACCCGCCGCCCTGGACATCAGCGAGGAAGCCGGACATGGCATCGGCGGCACCGTCGAAGGCCGACGCCTGCTGGTCGGCAGCCCCCGGTGGATCGACGCCGGGCCACTGAAGGGAGACGTTGAGCGCATGGAATCCGAAGGCCAGACCTGCGTCCTGGTCACCGTCGATGACACCCTCGCCGGAGCGATCGGCGTCCGCGACGAGCTGCGGCCCGAGGTGCCCGAAGCCGTGCAGACCCTGCGCGCCAACGATGTGGAAGTGAGCATGCTCACCGGCGACAACACTCGTACCGCCCGGGCGCTGGCTGAAATCGCCGGAATCGACGACGTGCGCGCCGAGCTGCGCCCGGAGGACAAGGCAAGCATCGTAGCCGAACTCTCCTCCAAGACGCCGACGGCGATGATCGGCGACGGCATCAACGACGCGCCGGCACTGGCGGGCGCAACGGTGGGCATTGCGATGGGAGCAACCGGCTCTGACGCCGCGATCGAGTCCGCTGACGTCGCCTTCACTGGCCACGACCTCCGGCTGATCCCGCAGGCGCTGCAGCACGCCCGCCGAGGCAGCAGGATCATCAACCAAAACATCGTGCTGTCTCTGGCTATCATTATCGTGTTGATGCCACTGGCGATCAGCGGTGTGCTGGGCCTGGCCGCCGTCGTGTTGGTTCACGAAGTCGCCGAAGTCATCGTGATCTTGAACGGCCTGCGGGCTGCACGAGCGAAACGCTGAGGCTGTGACCGGCAAGTCTTATAAGAGTTAAACCACGCGCCGAGCGCACACACGTTGGACCAGGCGAGTCATTCGAGTTCACCACCTGGTCTTTCTCGATGCGTGCAGGCACGGGAACTGTGGGTGAACCTAATAGTTCAACGGCCCGATACCGCTTGCAGATTCTGCACTCGAGGTAGCGGAATGAACCGAGGCCGAACGAAAACCGGAGATAGAGACAGCGCTCTTCAACCTACCCCCCAATAACGCGAAACGTCATTAACGCTCCGCGTTACACGTTAAATTTGAACTCCACCGTGTTAACCCCTATAAATTAATCTGCCAGCAGCGACGAAGCCAATTTTGCGAAGGCTCTAACTGCACCGGCACTGTCAATCTTGTCTAATTGGGCTGCAGATACCAGTTGAGGATCTGTAAGAGCTGCTTTGACCTGCTCATAATCGTTGGCAAGGACGATTAGGGAGCGATCGTGCATGAAGTTAGAGAACCGGATTTGATGAACGTCGATGTGTTCGCCCAGTTCTGGGTCGCGTGGAACGATCACCGGCTGGAAACCGCGCCGTAGCCATTCCATCATTAGGGAAGGTCCGCCTGGTAAAACCACACCTTTAAGTTTCCCGGCGAGGGCAGCCATTTCTTGGTGGCTGAGATTCTCGCGCCCGGTCGCTTCCTTCGGAGGTCGAGAAGTTCCATATTGCACCAGAACCGAAGCGTCCGGATTTTCGCGAGCAAAACGATCCGCCATCTGGATTAAACGGTCAAAAGACATATGGTGGGTGCCCACCATGAACAGGTAGTCGGCCTGCAGTTCGCGCTTACTGTTTTCGCTCATACTGGTGGTTTCACTCATAGTAGCGGTCCGATCACCGTGGCACGCGGATAAAGTTTCAGCTGTTCAGGCTATTGCACTGCGAAGCGATCTGCCAGGCGGTAACAGATTCTACCTGATAGAGAGGGGATCTCTATCCGATCGAAAACCTCAATATAGATAGTGGGAATCTTCATTAGACGCGCTAGGGCAATGAAAACCGTCCCCAAAGAGGCACCTGCAGACACCACTAATTCGGGGCGAGCCGAACGTAAAAGCTTCCAAGCTAAATGCAGCGAACGGAATACGTCACGTAAGTTGCGGTCAGGCGAATGCTCTGCCCACACGACCTTTTGATCGGCTAGCAGCGAGGTGGCATCGGGAGTTTTAAAAGTGACCCATAGGGTTTGCTGCTGCTCCCACCAGGGTTTAAGAGTATATAGCTGGGCTAAATGTCCCCCGGATGAACCCGCAAAAAGCACTTTAGCCATGTCGCTTATCCACTTTCACCCGGGCAGCATTTTCACATGCCGCAACTAGTTTCGCGGTTTCCGGGTCTGCGGAAAATATCTCTTCATTAGGACGCGGACCAGATAGCACCCCGTCGGCCACCCCTTTTACTCCCAGGCGCAACATTTTTTTCTTGTGCTCACTGACCTGCCACATTCTAAACCAGCGCACCAACATGGAACCTCCGTAAAGGATCCGATCCATGGTGAGCAGTCCTCGTGAACGCAATAGGAACCAAATTTTATTGCGAGTCTCGTAATAAAAGCGATCCCCAGGATCATCAGTAGCGGAGGCGGCCGCGCGGGTTTTGTGCACCACCACCGAGGCAGGTACGTACAATCCAATCCGGTTTTTCAGTAACCGGGCGGTATATTCCAGGTCGTCGTTCCAGATAAAGTAATCCGCAATCGGCAGTCCAATCTTGCGCACCTGTGCCACCTCTACCAGTATTGATACGAAGGAGGCAGCGCGCACTTGACGCAGTCCTAGACGTCGGGCGATTTGTTTGCGGTCGGGTGATATTAGCGGCCTTTCCCGATGGGCATTCATGGGATGCTCGCTACCGTCGATCCACTGTGCCTGTGACGCCAGCAGCGCTGGGGAACCAGGATAACGCTGACCGGCCTCGAGCAGCTGCGCTAACGCATCTGGTGTAGGAATGGTGTCGTCATCCATAATCCAAATAAAATCGTGATTTTCCAGCTCTTTATAAGCCAGAGCGTGTGCGATCCCGGCGCAAAATCCGCCCGCGCCACCGGTATTTTCTGAAAGCTCGATTACACGGTCCACTACCGGGTGCTGCTGGGCAAGACGTGAAGAGTCATCGGTTGAGGCGTTATCAACCACGATTACCCGCTGAACTGGTCTGGTCTGCGTAGCGATTGCGTCCAGACATTCGCGAAGCAGTTTAGCGCGGTTATAAGCTACTACCACCGCAAATACCTGACGTTCTTCGCCCATTACCCTATCTCCTGACCTAGTTTTTTCCATCATATCTAAGGCGCGAGATATCCGAACCATCAACGTCTCCTATTTTCATCACCTGCACCCTCCCTATACAAAAGTGCCCTCCAACGCCGGGAAAAAGCATAATTTTCCCGCCCCAAAAGACGAACCCGGAGGGAGATTCCGTCGCGGGAGGGTGATTTGGTTGAGAAAGGCAGCAAGCTTTCAGGCAAACTATCGGAAAAGAATTGCCATGCCCGAGGGTAATGTTCTCCTCGGAGGGCGCTTTGGGCTCTAAATCACGCACACTAAAGGGGAGCCTTGGCGTAAACCCGGGCTAATGCCCGAGAACCCGCCAAGGCTCCCCTAGCATGTTTAGCTAACTAGATAGCCAGCAAAGTTACGGGCTATAGGACATTTGGTGTTGTTTTTGTCTTGAGTTTTCGTTGGCGTGGTGAAGCGTCCTGGGTTTAGTTCCTACCTCA